>DASPNQ010000095.1:0-13622 GCA_035626435.1 Vicinamibacterales bacterium | reverse complement strand
GATCTTGCCGAACAGGTGCTGAAGGAGCTTGGCGACACCGTGAAGACACGCGCCGCGCAGATTGCGAACGAGACGCGGACGACGATCACCTTCAACCTGGCCAGCACCAATCCCACCGCGCCGGCGACGAGCGGCGTGCAGGACGCGATCGCCCGTGCCGCGGCGGCGGCCTCGCTGCAGACGATGCGGCTGCCGAGCGGCGCGGGTCACGACGCGCAACAGATGGCGAAGATATGCCCGATGGGGATGATTTTCGTGCCGAGTGTGGCGGGCATCAGCCATTCGCCGAAGGAGCTGACGAGTTGGGAAGATTGCGCCCGCGGCGCCGACGTGTTGCTGCGGACGATTCTCGAGCTCGATCAACGCGACTCTGTTTAGCTCGTTCGTGGACGACTATTACGCGGTCCTTGGCGTCGCCCGCGGGGTGACGCAGTCGGACCTGCGCCGCGCGTGGCGGCGGCTGGCCCTCCGGATGCACCCGGATCGCGCCGGCGCGCCGGCCACCGCGGGATTTCAGAAAATTCAGGCAGCCTACGCGGTGTTGTCAGACCCAGTGTCGCGTGCCGCGTACGATCGCCGGCTTGGCCCGCCGAGTACCGCGACTCGCTCGGCGAGATCCTGTTGCCCTCCGCGCTGTTGCCGCGGATGCTCAATCGGGTGCGGTTTCGCGTGCGCACGCTTCAGTCAGAAGCGCCGCGATAAGGCCCCCGTTCTCCACCAACGGAGACGTGTAGTACGCTGTCGGGCTGACGTCTCTCGAGTTGTAACCACATGTCATCGACCCGACTATTTCTACTCTCCGCACTTTTCCTCACCGCGTTGATCTCCGAAGTGGATGCGCAGTCGTCGACGGCCGCGACGTCCCACGTCGCGACCGCGACACGATCGGCTGAGGCGCCGGCACTCGACGGCGACATCCTGGGCGATCCGGTGTGGGCGAAGGCCGAACCGGTGACGGGCTTTCAGCAGGAGCAGCCGGACGAGGGGCAACCGGTCTCGGAGCGCACTGAAGTCCGCGTCATCTTCACGCGCGACACGCTGTATATCGGCGCGGTGATGTACGACCGGGAGCCAGGCGCCATCGTCGTCTCCGATACGCGACGCGATTCGCCGCTCGACGACACCGACAGCTTCCAGATGATCCTCGACACCTACCGCGATCGCCAGAACGGTTTCGTGTTCGGCACCAATCCCGCCGGGATCGAGTACGACGGTCAGGTGACCAATGAAGGGCAGGGCGGCGGCGGGATGGGGTTTGGACAGCGGCAGGCCGGCGGCTCGGGCTCCGGTTTCAACATCAATTGGGACGGCGCGTGGGAAGTTCGCACCAAGACCGGCGACTACGGCTGGTCCGCGGAGTTCGCAATTCCTTTCCGGACGATCCGGTATCCGGCCGGCGCCACGCGCGGCTGGGGCATCAACTTTCAGCGCAACATTCGCCGCCGCAACGAGCGCGCCTACTGGGCGCCGATTCCGCGCCAGTTCAACCTGTATCGGCTGTCGATGGCCGGGTCGTTGACCGGCATCGAGCCTCCGACACTGCGCAACTTTCTGATCACCCCGTACGCGCTCGGCAACGCGCTGGCCTCTGGAGTCCGCCCGGCCGCCACCGACATGGACTACGACTTCGGCGCCGACGTGAAATACAGCATCACCCCGAGCCTGACGCTGGACGCGACCGTCAATACCGACTTCGCGCAGGTCGAGGTGGACGATCAGCAAGTCAATCTCGATCGCTTCTCGTTGTTCTTCCCGGAGAAGCGGCCGTTCTTCCTCGAGAACGCGGGTTTCTTCAGCGTCGGCAATCCCGGCGAGGTCGATTTGTTCTTCAGCCGCCGCATCGGGATCGGCGACGACGGGCGATCGATTCCGATCATGGGAGGTGGTCGCGTATCGGGGAAGGCGGGGCGCTACAACCTCGGCTTCCTCAACATGCAGACGTCGGATCACGACGACACCGTCGCCAGCACCAACTTCAGCGTCGCGCGCATCAGCCGCGATCTGCCGAATCGATCGTCGATTGGCGCAATCGTCACCAACCGCGCAGCGACCGGTGCACTGGCGCTGGGTGATGAGGATGGCCGCACCTTCGGTCTCGACGGCAAGATTGGACTTGGTCTCAGCACGACGGTGTCCGGCTTCGTCGCGAAGACCGACACCGAGAGCATCGACGAGGGCGATCACGCGTATAACATCCGGTCGCAGATCAATCGCAAGCAGTGGGACTTGAATCTCGGTTTCCAGGAGGTCGGCGCCGGGTTCAATCCGACGGTGGGCTTTTACAATCGCCGCGGCTATCGCAAGCCGGATCTGTTCCTGATGACGCGGTTCCGTCCCGCCAATCGCTTCAACCTTCAGGAGCTGCGCCCGCACACCTCCTTCCGCGGCTTCTGGGGACTCGACGGCTTTCAGGAAACCGGGTTCTGGCACATCGACAGCCACTGGCAATTCCGCGACAGCACCGAGATCCACACCGGCATGAACATTACGCGTGAAGGCGTGCGCAGCCCGTTCGAGATTTTTCCCGGCGTCATCGTGCCGCCCGGCACCTACGATCACCGCGAAGCGCAGCTGGTGGCGATGAGTAACCAGGGGCTGCCGATCAGCGTCTCGATGCGCGCCACCATCGGCGGCTTCTTCGGCGGCGACCGGGTGGCGCTGAACCCGACCATCCGGATGCGCGCCGGCGATGCGCTGAACGCGCAGGTCGACTATCAACGCAACGACATCGACCTGCCGTGGGGCGAGTTCGTCACCAACCTGGTGCGGACCCGCGTCTCCTATTCGTTCTCGCCGCGCGTCTTCACGCAGGCGCTGATCCAGTACAACGATCGCGCCGACCTGTGGTCGATGAATTTCAGGTTTGGCTGGCTGCAGGCGGCCAACACCGGCCTGTTCGTTGTCTACACCGATACGCGCGGACTCTACGACCTGTTCGATCGACCGGAGCGCACCGACCGCTCGCTGACCGTCAAGTATTCGTATCTGCTCAACGTGTTCCGGTAAGTTGCACGATTAAAGTTCAAGGTTTAAGTGGAAACTTTAAACTTTAAACTCTGAACTCCCAATGCCGCGTTTGCTCCGTCCCTTGCCGCGCGCGGTAACGCGTCCGTTGTCGATCGCCGCGCTCGTCGCGTGGATCGTCACGATGGGCCTGGTGATTAACCGCTCATACCTCCAGGCAACATCCGTGAATCTGGCCACCGACCTGGCGCGCTATGGGTCGACCGCGCAATGGCGCGGTGTGTACTACCGCGGCGAGAAGATCGGCTTCACCGTCAGCCAGGTGCAAGCCACCGACGATGGATTCGAGCTGCACGAGGATGGCCGTCTGCAGTTCTCGCTGCTCGGCGCCACGACCGCGGCCATTCTCAAAACGACGGCGCGCGTCGATCGCTCGTTTCAACTGCGGTCGTTCGATTTCTCGCTCGATCCGGGGACCGGCCCGATGTCGATCAAGGGCCGCGTCGACGGCCGCACGCTGTCGCTCGACGTCGGCGGCAGCGCCGGCACGCGCTCGGAGACACGTCGCCTCGAGGAACCGCCCGCGTTGATGTTGAGCGTCGGCCGCCGCCTGGCCGCGCAGGGCTTGATTCCCGGCGCGACGCGGCAATGGATGGTGTTCGACCCGGCCTCGCTCAAAAACGCGCCGGTGACGATCGCGATCGGCGCGCGCGAGGTGGTCGATACCGGCAACCGCCGCCCGGTGCCGGCCTTCAAGGTGGAAATGAGCTTCAGCGGTCTGACGACGACCGCGTGGGTCACCGATACGGGTGAAATCGTCCGAGAAGAAAGCCCGATGGGGCTGATCACGGTGCTCGAGACGCAACAGCAGGCCACCGCGCTGGCGGTCGACAACCGGATGCGCGAAGACATGCTGGTCGCCTCGTCGATCGTGCCGCGCATGCCGCGAGGCCGCCAGATCGTCGAGCCGCGCGATGTCACGCGCCTGCGCCTGCGCTTGCTTGGCGCAGACCTTTCCAGCGAGGACCTGCAGGGCGCCGGGCAACGTGTCGAGGACGGTGTGTTCGAGCTGATCGATCCCCGTCAGCTGACCGCGGCGCCGCATCCGCCGGATTTGGACCGCTTCCTCGGCGCCGAGCCGTTCATCGAAAGCGACGCCCCGGAGATCCGCGACGCCGCCGAGCGCATGGTGGCGGGCGTCGCCGGTGTGCGGGCGCGGGTCGAACGGCTGACGCGCGAGGTCAACCAGCTCGTAGAGAAAAGGCCGACGGTCAGCCTGCCTTCGGCGATGGAGGTGCTGCGGACGCGGATGGGAGACTGCAACGAACACACCGTGCTGTTCGTTGCGCTGGCGCGCTCGCTGGGGATTCCGGCGCGCATTAACGTCGGCCTCGCCTACGTGCGCGGCGCGTTCTATTACCACGCCTGGCCCGAGGTCTACATCGATGAAGGAGCCGGCCGCGGGCTGTGGCTCCCGGTCGATCCGACCTTCAATCAATTTCCCGCCGATGCCACCCACGTGCGTCTCGCCCGCGGCGGACTCGACAAGCAGGCGGCCATCCTGCCGCTGATCGGCAAGGCGCAAATCGTGATCAGCGACCTCGAGGTTGCGCCGAACTCGACGCCGATTCTCGTCGGACGGCAGACCAGCGATGCGCGGCCGTTGGCGTTCGATCTGCCCCGCCGCGCCCAAACGCGCGGCTGCTGGGCGTCGCCGTGTTCCGGGGCCTCGCCGTGATCGCGGTCGAGAACCTGGTCAAGCGCTACGGAACGTTTACCGCCGTCGACGGTGTGTCGTTGACCGTGTCGCCCGGGCAGATTCATGGGTTCCTCGGCCCCAACGGCGCGGGCAAGACCACCAGCATCCGCATGATCGCCGGCCTGCTGAAACCGAGCGCGGGACGGATCGTCGTGAATGGTCACGATCTCGCGAACGAACCGGAAGCCGCCAAGGCAGCGCTCGGGTTCATTCCCGATCGGCCGTTCATCTACGAGAAGCTGACCGCAGGCGAATTCCTCCGCTTCCACGGCGGGTTGTACGGGATGCCGGCTGACGAGATCGACTCGCGGACCCGCGAGATGCTCGAGATCTTCGAGCTGTCACGCTGGCAAAACGAGCTGGTCGAAAGCTTTTCGCACGGCATGAAGCAGCGCCTGGTGATGAGCGCAGCATTCCTCCATCGTCCGCGCGCGGTATTAGTCGACGAGCCGATGGTCGGCCTCGATCCGCGCGGCGCCCGTCTGATCAAGGACGTGTTCCGCCGCATGGCCGATCACGGTGTCGCGATCCTGATGAGCACGCACACCCTCGAAGTGGCGCAGGAGATGTGCGACCTGATCAGCATCATCCTCAAGGGCAAGATCATCGCGCACGGCACGGTTGCCGAGTTGCGCGAGATGGCGGGTACGCCGAACGAGGCGTTGACGCCGGTATTCCTCAAGCTGACTGGCGGCAGCGGCTTGCAGGAAATCCAGGAGATCGTGTGACGGCGAAGGAAAGCACGCTCCGGTGATGGGGTCGCAGGCCATCACCCGGCCGTTCCCGTATCTGCTGCTGCCGTCCTGGTGGGCGACGCGCAACAGGACCCGCCGCCGCGAGCGCGGCGACGGTCTTCGCGCGCTGATCTTCGGCGGCATCGGCGTGGGCGTGATGGGTGCGCTGTTCTATGGCGCGTTCTGGGTGACGTGGCAGGCGGCACAGTACGCCGAGCTTGGCGACTACCTCGTTCGCATCGGCCTGTCGTGGCTGTTTCTGACGTTCATCTCGTTTCTGGCCTTCAGCGGCGTCGTGGCGTCGCTCTCGACGTTTTTCTTGTCAGAGGATCTGCGGCTGATCCTGGCCGCGCCGATCGCATCGCGTCGGCTGTTCCTGGCACGGTTCGCGCGCACGCTGGCGCAGGCGAGCTGGATGGTCGTCGTGTTTCTGCTGCCGGTGCTGGCCGGTGTTGGCGTCGCGAAATGCGCGCCCTGGTTGTTCATTGCTACGGCCACGCTCACGGTCGTGCCGTTCGTGGTGATTCCGGTCGCATTGGGATCAGCGGTGACGTTGCTGCTGGTGAACGTGTTCCCGGCGCGACGCGCCCGCGACATTTTGATGTTGATGGGCCTGGTCTTCGCGATGAGCCTGGTGGTGCTGCTGCGATTCCTGCAACCGGAGCGGTTGCTGCGAGTGGAATCGATGCCCGAGGTCACGGATTTCTTCGCCACGCTGCAATCACCGATTACGCCGCTGCTGCCGTCGTTCTGGGCGGGCGAAGCGTTGTTCGCGGGCCTTCAGGGTGCCAGCGACTGGCTGCACATCGCGGCGTTGTGGTCGACGGCGGCCGCGGCGATCGTTGTCGTCGGGTGGGCTTTCGAGCGGTGGCACTTCGCGGGATTCAGCAAATCGCAGGAAGCGCGAAAGGCGCGCTTCGCCCAATGGCGCACGCTCGACCGCGTCGTCGCGGTCTTGCCGCTATCGCAGGTGCGGAAGCATCTCCTGTTGAAAGATCTCAAGGTGTTCTTGCGGGATGTCAGTCAATGGTCGCAGTTGCTGCTGCTCTGCGCCTTGATGCTGGTCTATCTCTATAACTTCCGCGTGCTCGATCTCGAGCGGATCCCGTACATGAGCGGGCTGCTCAAGAATGCCTACGCGTTCCTCAACCTGGCGATGGCGGGTTTCGTCATGGCAACCGTGACGGTGCGGTTCGTGTTTCCGGCCGTGTCGGCGGAGGGCGCGGCCTTCTGGATCATCCGCACCGCGCCAATTTCGATGCGCGACTTCCTGTGGTCGAAGTTCTGGACCGGGCTGGTGCCGGTGCTGGTTCTCAGCGAGGTGCTGATTGTGGCTGGGAACGAGCTGCTCGGCGTCGATCCGTTCCTGAAACGGATGTCGGCGGCGGCAATCTTGTTCTGGGCGTTCGCGCTGGTCGGCTTGGCCACCGGGCTCGGCGCGCGCTACCCGCGGTTTGCGGCGGACAACGCCAGTCAAATCGCCGGTTCGTACGGCGGCGTCGCGTTCATGATCGTGGCGGTGCTGTTCATTCTGGTCAACATCGTCCTGCTTGGCTGGCCGTCCAGCGTCTACCTGTTCGCGCAGTTTGGCAACCGCGTCCTGACCACCGGCCAGGAAATCTTCATCGTCGCGATGTTTGCCGCCGCCGCGGTGGTCAGCATCGCCACGTTTCTTGGTGGGATGCGTGCCGGGGTCCGCGCGTTGCAGGAAATGGATCGGACGCCGTCGTGATCCATTCCACGTTGCCCTAGCGTTTCGCCGGTGAGGTCAGAAAGTCGACGCGGATCAACTGAAGATCCGGCGCGTCATGGTGCTCGATCGTCTGCGATGTGCCGGCGTCGATCCAGCGGGCCTCGCCGCCCGGCAGTTCGATGAGCAGTGCCGGCTCTTTCGCGTCGATGGTGACCGACCCGTGTTGCTCAACAGTGATGCGGCGGACTCGCATCTGTCTGTTCTCGAATTGGCGATCGGCAGGCGACAGGCGCTGGCGTAGGTTGCGGATCCCGGCATTGTCGGTCTTGACGATCACCCGCAGGAAGTCGCTGGCCGCCGGCGAGGTGTTCTCGACCGTGTGGTGTTCTTCGCGGCCCGCGGCGATGCGCATCGCACCGGCCTTCACGGGCGGCCGGGTAATGGTGCTGCGACTGCCCCCCGAATGCGTGAAGACGACACCCTCCGCGTCAGTCAAGTACACATAGAGCGTTGTGCCGGCCGGATGCGTGTGATCGGGTAATTTCACGCCGCCATCGAGATGGACTCGGACGATGCGGACGTAGTCGTTCTCGAACTGAACCTTGTAGGCGGCCGGTAACGTCTGCGTCGGATCTTGTGCGGCAGCGAGCGCAGGCGTGCCAAGCATCGCCGCGACGATCAGGAAACGGAGCATCACGTCCACCATTCTTCGTTACACTGTTCCGGTCATGAAGCGATTAGCGAGCTGGCTCGTGCTCGCCTCAACACTCTTATACGCGCAAGTGGGCGCGCGTGTAACACCGAGCGATTCGGAGCCCGATCCGTGGTTCGGCACCTTCTCGATCATCGCGTTCGATCCCGCGACGAACGAGCTTGGCGTCGGGGTTCAATCCCGTGCGTTCGGGGCAGGGGCCGCCGTCCCGTACGCGAAACCAGGCGTCGGGGCCGTGGCCACGCAGGCGTCGGCCAACCGGCAATACGGGCCCAAGGCCATCGCGCTGCTCGAGCAGGGGCTGTCGCCCGCTGACGTCGTCAAGCGCATCACCGACGAAGACGCGGGCCGCGATACCCGTCAGGTCGCCGTCATCGACACGAAGGGCCGCTCCGCCGTCTACACAGGCAAACGGGTCATCGACCGCAATTCAGATCCCAAGGACCTCGTCCACCTTGGTGGTTATGCCGGCCACGTGACCGGTCCCAACTTCTCGGCCCAGGGCAACACGCTGGCCAGCGCCGCTGTCGTCGAAGCGATGGCGGAAGCGTATCGCGCCGGAACAGGCTCGATGGCCGAGCGGCTGATGGACGCGCTCGATGCCGGCCAGGCAAAGGGCGGCGATACCCGTGGCATGCAGTCCGCGGGCATTCTCGTCGTGCGTCCGATTCCGCCGGGCTCCGAGTCGACCGTCGAACGCATCGTCGACATCCGCGTCGACGACCATGCCGAACCATTCAAAGAGTTGCGCCGGCTGTTGGCGATGACCACCGGCGTGCCACAACGCCTGCTGGCGAGCGCGGCAGCGCTGTCCAAGGAAGGCCGGCATGCCGACGCGGTTGCAGAAGCGAAGAAAGCCCTCGACATCAACCCGCGCAGCGAGGCGGCGATGTATGCCCTCGCGAAAATTCACGCCGCCGCCGGCGATAGCCGCGCGGCCCTCGCGCAACTGGCGATGGCGATCTCGCGTCAGCCGAAACAATGGAAGTTCGAAGCGGCCAACGATCCGGCATTCGACAAGATGCGCGCCTCGTCCGAGTTTCAACGATTGATCAAGCCGTGACCCGTCTCGGAGCCGTCGTGACGATGGTGGCGCTGCTTTGGGACGCGCCGCTTCGTGCGCAATCTCAGCCTCCCCCCGAACCCAAGCCCGCCGCTGAGGCCCCGCTGGAAATCGAAGAGGAGATCATCGTCACCGCCACGCGTACGGGCGGGCGGATTGAGGAGCAGCCGACGCGCGTCGAAGTACTCACGCGTGAGGAGGTCGAGGAAAAAATGATGATGACGCCCGGCGACATCGTCATGATGCTCAACGAAATGGGCGGGATGCGCGTCCAGGCTACATCGCCGGCACTCGGCGCCGCGACGGTGCGGATCCAGGGGATGCCCGGCCGCTACACGCGCGTGCTGTTCGACGGCTTGCCCCTTGCCGGGCAGCAAGTTGGCGGACTTGGACTGCTGCAGATCCCGCCGATGGATCTCGGACAGGTGGAGGTCATCAAGGGCGTCGCGTCAGCGCTGTATGGCGCCGGCGCGATGGGTGGCGTCATCAACCTGGTCGCGCGGCGGCCGCAGGACGATCCGGTTCGTGAACTGCTGTTCAATCAATCGACCGTTGGTGCGACGGACGCCGTGGCATTTCTGTCCGGATGGCTGGCGCGCCGGGTTGGCGCATCCCTGCTCGCCGGGGGGCACCGTCATGCCACCAACGACATCGATCAGGACGGCTGGATCGATCTGCCCGGCTACCGGCGCGGCGTCATGCGATCGCGCGTGTTCTGGGATAACGGCAACGGCGCGACCGCGTTTGCGACGGGCGGTCTTACTGCCGAATCACGCGAGGGCAGCCAAGCATCGACCGACACCACCCGCGGTGACATCGCTGGAACGATGCAGTATGTCGCCGCCGATCGGTATTTGATCAGCGGCAGGTTGGCCGGGACGTTTCAACGTCACGACCATGTCTTCGACCGGCAGCACGAGCGCGATCGTCACATCAATGTGTTCGCGGAATTCGCGGTCCGCGGCAGCGCCGGCCGGCATACCTGGGTCGGCGGCGCCGCCTTCGAGCGAGAGTCATTCGACCCGCTGGACGTGCCGCGCTTCAATTACTTCCACCGCGTCCCCGGCGTGTTCGTCCAGGATGACATCCGCTGGAACGACTGGCTCAGCGTGTCGGCGAGCGCGCGCCTCGATCTGCATAGCAGCTACGGCTCGTTCGTGAGTCCGCGCGTCTCCGCGCTGGCACACAAGAACGGGTGGACCAGCCGCGTCTCGGTGGGCCGTGGATTTTTTGCGGCGACACCGCTGACCGAAGAGACGGAAGCCGCTGGTTTGCGGCGTCTGTCGATGCCACGGCCCCTCGAGGCCGAGACCGGCTCCAGCTACTCGATCGACGTCAGCAAGGCGATCGGCAGCGTGTCGGTGACGACGACGCTGTTCGGCTCGTCGGTAGCGCACGCGATTCGGGTCGAGCGCGAAGCCGTCTATCAGATCACCAACGCGGACGATCCGTCGACGACAATGGGTGTCGAGCTGCTGGGCACGTTCCGTCGTTCCCCGATCGCGGTGACCGGCAACTACGCGCTGGTCCGCACGCGCGAGCAGGATGGCGCGGCCCGCGTCGAGTCGCCGCTGACGCCTCGCCACAGCGCCGGCCTGGTGGCCATGTGGGAGCGTGAAGACCGCGGGCGCGTGGGTGTGGAGTATTACTTCACCGGCCCGCAGCGGCTCGACGCGAACCCGTATCGGTCGCGATCGGACGGCTACTCGATTGTCGGCGTGCTCGCCGAACGCAAGGTCGGGCCCGTCCGGCTTTTCATCAACGGCGAAAACCTGACCGACGTCAGGCAGACGAAATTCGATCGACTGCCGTTGCCCTCACAGGCGGTGGACGGTCGATGGACCGTCGATGCGTGGGCGCCGCTTGACGGCCGGACGTTCAACGGCGGCGTGCGCATCGTGTTCTAGGCGCAACAGCGCACAGGTCAAGAGGCCGGCCGACTCGGATCGTTTCGCTACGCCATGCGCGATGGCTGCCACTGCAAGCCGAGGTTGATGATCCGCTCGATCAGCTTCGCATAGGAGACGCCGGCGCGCCGTGCCGATTCCGCGAAGTCCTCTCCCTGGGCCAGCTGCGGGTTCGGATTGGCCTCGATCACGAACAGCTGGCCGTCTTCCTTCATGCGCAGGTCGATGCGCGCGTAGCCGGACAAGTCCAGGGCACGGTAGACGCGCTTGGCGAGATGTTGCACCTTGGCCGCCTGATCGTCGGGCAGCGACGCGATGGCGGTGTCGATGCCGTGTTTCTTCTGATACTTGACGCTCCACTTGACGCGTTCCGTGGCGATCCGCCAGTTGTTGTCGGGCATTTTCGAGAACGACATTTCCCAGACCGGAAACGTCTGCAGGCGATCGTTGCCGATCACGCCCACGTACAGCTCGCGCCCGTCGATGAACTCCTCGACGATCGCCGGTGTCTGGATGGTGTCGTGAATGAACTGGACGCGCTTGTTGAGCTGCTCGTCGTTGGCCACGACCGACGCCTGCGAGATGCCGGTCGATGATTCGTACCACAGCGACTTCACGATCAGGGGGTACTGCAGCCGCTTCGGGAGCCTGGGTTTGGCGCCGAGCGGTACTACCAGAAAGTCAGGCACCGGAATGCGGTGGTAGGCCATCAGCTTTTTCGCGAGCGCCTTGTCCCGAGACAACGTCAGCCCGCGCGGGTTGCAGCCGGTATACGGCACCTTCAACAGCTCGAGATAGCTGACCACGTTCTGGTCGAACACCACCACATCGTCGAACGCTTCCATCAGATTGAAGGTGATGGTCGGCTTGAAGTCGTCCATGGTGGCGCGGATCGGCGTGAGATCGTCGTGTACGCCGATCACCCGCAGCTCGTGGCCCAGCACTTTCAGCGTGCGCACGACGTCGTACTCCATGCGCCACTCGGCCTGCTGGACGGTGTTCTTGTCGACTTTTTCGTCGGGTGGCTCGAGGCCTTTGTGGACCAGGGCGAGCACGCGTTGTGGTTTCAAAGCGCGATCCTGTGGCGGCCGCTGTGCAGGTAATTCATCACCTGCACCGTCAGCAGCACGGTGAATTCCTGCAAGGTTTGTTCTTCGGGAGTGGCGAGGCGCAGTTTCAGCTCACGGCAGCGGACGATCATGTCTTCGAGCACGCGATCGATGGTGTATTGATAGATGCCCGTCCAGTCCGCGACGCTCTTGCGGACCTGGCGGCGGACGCGGCCCATGAACTGCGCGGCGGTCATGTTGGCGGCGTGCTCCGGTGCATCCGAAAACAGCTTGCGCAGATCGCGATCGTAGAACGCCGGATGATCGACGCCGTAGTGCGCGCGCTTCTTGCGGTAGTGATACCGCAGCGTGCGATTGAGGCGGCGCAGCGGATCGACCTCGTCGCAGGTCTGCAGCAGCGGCTGGCGATTGGCGAGCGACTGCATCAATTCGTCCATGTAGGCGAGCTTGCGCACCGCCGGCCATCCCGCATAGCGGGTCTTCCAGTTCGATTCAGGCGTCAGCCACACGGCAAACGTTTCGGCGAAGTCCTCGTCGGGGTGACTCTGCGCGTACCAGGGATCGAGGTGCATGACGAAGCTCTTGCTGTAGGGCCGCGGCGTGTAGAACTCCGGGTACGGCTGCGACGGACTTCCGAACAGCCGCCGGCGCTGTTTGCGCAGCCGCAATTTGAAGGCGTTGTCGATGACGTGGCCGGCTTCGTGGCGCAGGATGCGCATGCCCCATTCATGCTCGCCGCCCTCGACGGCCAGCATTTGCGCCTTCTCGAGGCGCTCGAGGCGAGGATGCGCGAGATAGAACGGCAACGCCATCGATACCTGACCATCCGGCGTGAACCACTCATCCGACAGATAGAAATGTATTGGGAAATTCAGCCCGCGGTCGGCGAGCTCGCGGCGCAGCTGATCGATGCGCGTTTCGAGGACGGTGCCTTCGATCTTGAGCGGCAGATCGCTCAAACGCAGTTGGAGGAGCTCCTCGTCGGGCAGATCGGGCCAGTTGGACGGGACGGCTCGCGCCATTGTGATGGGTATGCGGTCGACAGGGCTCGAACCTGTGACCCTCAGCTTCGAAGGCCACGGGTCACTTCGTAACCTATTGATTCTTAACGATGTTGTCGTCCGGTGCCAGCCGGTTTCGCTTTCACGCTCGGCAACGTCCCGCGAATCGCCTTCGAGACTTGTCGGGCGCTTTCCGGGATAGCCGCCCCGACGTAGCGCATCGTCTGTCTCGGCGTGGCGTGTTGCGCGTGTTCCTGCACGCCCGCCAGATTACCCGATTCTTTGAGTAGGTGAGTCAGGATTGAGTGACGCAAATCGTACGGACGTGTCGTGGTGATGTAGCGCTCGCGGCCGTCGATAATCTTCACGCGGTGCGGTAGGGCTGGCTCCCTATCGGCCAGCTGCTGACGAATGACCTTCTCGCACGCGCGGCGCCACGCATTCGCCATCGCATGACGGTCCAACCGCTTCAGCGTGCCCTGTTCCGTGACGCCAATCGCGATCAGCTGCTTGAGTGCATCCACGGCGGGCGGCTCAAGCTGCGTCCATGTTTCCTTCGCGCCCTTGCCCTTCCGCCTGGGCCGGCGCCTGAGGGCCACCTGGGGCTCGCCGTCGTCGTTCGTGGCCTGCCAGTCAATGTCGGTCGCCGGGTTGATGCGTTCAATCTGGGCGGGCGGCAGGCCCGTATACATCATGAAGAGCATCGCGGTCTTGGAGTG
>DASPNQ010000094.1:0-18782 GCA_035626435.1 Vicinamibacterales bacterium | reverse complement strand
CCGGGTCCGAAGAACCCCGGCAAGCAGTACTTATACGTCTCGAATTCCTGGCAGGACAGCGCGCCCGCCGCTGGTGCGGAGTTCACCGGCGAGGTCTACAAGATGGAGCTCGACGGCACCATCGTCGGCAAGTTCGGACGCGCCGGCAAAGCGCCAGGCGAGTTCGCGACGATTCATCAGATGGACTGCCGCGATCCCGACGTCATCTACACCGCGGAGATCAACAACTGGCGCTCGCAGAAAATCCTGCTGAAACCGCAACAGATGAAGACCTCGAGCCACGGAGCCGGCCGATGAACCGCGTTGCGATCGTCTTCTTTGTGATGGTCATGCTCGGCGGTTCGCCGATCGCACAGTCCACCATTCCTGAACTCAGCTTCAACGCGGTTGATCTGCTCAGGACGCCGACCGAGGGCCCCTTCGTCGGAGAGGTCGGCGGCGTCGGCGCGAATTCGAAGGGACAGATCTTCGTCTACACGCGCACGGGTCATCCGTACGCCACCCTCGGCGACAACCGCACCTTTTCAAGGGGCGGCTCGCGCCTGTTCGTGTTCGACAACAACGGCAGGTTCGTGCGGGAATGGGGTCAGGACGTTTACGGCTTCAACGCGGCGATCGGCCTGCGCGTCGACCCGCAGGACAACATCTGGACGATCGACGTCGCCGCGAACCAGATCGTCAAGTTCCTGCCCGATGGCAGCATCGGCCTGGTTCTCGGACGGAAACCGGAGACGATTCCCGTGCGGCCGAATCAGCCCGCGCCGGGAGCACCGGCTGCGGGTGCAGCGGCCGCCCCGGCAGCGCCTGCGGCAACGGCTCCTCAACCCGGCGCGCAAGCACAAGCGCAGCGCCCGCCCGGCTCCGGCACGCCAGGATCGTCGTTCAACCGGCCGACCGATGTCGCGTGGGACAAAGCCGGCAACATCTACGTCGCGGATGGTATCGGCACCAACAACCGTGTCGCCAAGTTCGACAGGGACGGCCGCTTCATCACGCAGTGGGGCGCGACGGGAAAAGGCCAGGGTCAGTTCCAGGGTGTGAAATCGATCGCTGTCGCCGCCAACGGCGACGTGTATGTCGCCGATGCGGGAAACAAGCGCATCCAGATTTTCGATGCCGCTGGCACGTTCAAGTCGGAATTCGGAAACGTCGGCACGCCGTTGACCATGTGTATGACGCGTGGCGCCACTCAGCATCTCTATGTCTCGCACGCCGGCGACGACGATGGCATGGACGACGCGGCGATTTACAAGGTGACGCTGGATGGCAAGGTCGTCGGCAAGTTTGGCGCCGCCGGCAAGCTGCTCAAGGAGTTCGGGCTGGCCAACTCCATCGATTGCCGCAACGAGAACGAGCTGTTAATCGGCGAGATGACGAACTGGCGCGTGCAGCGCGTCTCACTGAAGTAGATTCCTTCGCGGCTAGCTTTCCGTGAGTTCTCGGCGGATCACTTCGAAGAACAGCTCCGCGATCCTCCGATATCCGGCCTCGGTCGGATGCAAGCCGTCGCTGCCGATCAGCGTCTCTGCTTCAGACAGCATTGCGTTGTAGAGATCGACGTAGGTGATGCCCTCCTGGGTGCACATGATCTGCAGGACGCTGTTGTAGGCCACGAGCGCGGCCGGGCTCACGCCCGCCCGTGGGCGCCCCGGCACGGTCGGAATCATCGATGCCACGAACACCCTGGCCTGGCCATCCTTCGCACGATGCACCATCATCCGCATCAGCCCCGTCGAGATGTCGGGGCCGATCAGGTTGAGATGATTGACGCCTTCCTGCAGCAGCACCACCTGGGCCTGACTGGCTGGAAAGATCTCGTCGAAGCGGCGCACCCCTTCGAGAATCGTCTCGTTGCTCTCGCCGGCGTTGATGACGGTGATCGTCTGCGCGGTATAAGTCGCGGCAAGCCGGGATTGCAACACCGCCGGATAGGACGCGGCAGGCACGATCAGCAGTTTCGTGACACCCGCATGACCCGAGAGGGGTTGCGTGACTTCGCCGGCGGTAATGCTGTCGCCGAACGCCAGGAACCGCGTTCGCGACAAACGCGGCACCGTCGGCGTCGGCCCGACCGGGCCGGGATCGCTGCCGCATGCTGCGGCGAGCGCCGCGGCCAGCACGCCTATCGCAATTGCACGAGGTCCCATAAATTTCCGTAGAGATCTTCGAAGACGGCGACCGTCCCGTACGGCGCGTCTTTCGGCTCGCGCACGAACGTGACGCCTGCCTCCCGCATCGCATCGTAGTCGCGCCAGAAATTGTCTGTGCCAAGGAAGAAGGTGACGCGGCCGCCGGTCTGATTCCCGACATACGCGTGCTGCTCCGGCTTCGACGCCTTGGCCAGCAGGATCGTCGTGCCGTGCGAGCCCGGCGGCGCTACCGTCACCCACCGCTTGTCCTGCTCGGGCTGGTAGATGTCCTCGACCAGCGTGAACTTCAGCTTGCCGCAGAAGAACGCGATCGCGTCGTCGTAGTCGCGGACCACCAGCGCGACATGGAGCAGTGACTGGTGCATGCCGCGATCCGATCAGCCCTTCGCCGTACGCACGTACTCGTCGACGTTCCTCGCGAGAACGTCGAGCGGCACGTTGCCGCCGAGCAACACCGTGTCGTTGAACCCCTTGACGTCGAACCGCGCGCCGACCGCCGCTTTGGCCCGTTCGCGTTGGCGGTTGATTTCGCTGTGGCCGACCTTGTATCCGCACGCCTGGCCGGGCCACGAGCAATACCGATCGACCTCGCTCGCGACCTCGACCTGATTCGAGCCGTTGACCTCGACGAAGAACCGCACACCCTGCTCACGCGTCCAGCGCTTGGCGTGAATGCCGGTGTCGACGACGAGGCGGCACGCCCGAAAGGCGATCGCCTGCAGGTAGCCCAGACGTCCGACCGGGTCGTTGTCATACCCGCCCAGTTCGTCGGCGAGCTGCTGCGCATACAACGCCCAGCCTTCCGAATAGGCGTTGAACGCGAGCAGCTGCCGGATCAGCGGCGACTTGCGCGTGTATTCACCCTGCCAGATGTGGCCCGGAATCGATTCGTGGTACGTGAGATCCGCAAGGCTGTACTTGCTGTGCAGATCGGGCGTCTTGAGGTTGATCCAATAGCGTCCCGGAATTTTTCCGTCGATCGACCCCGCACCGCCGTAGGCGGCCGGCGCGCCGGGTTCTTCTTCCGGCGGCAGCCGCTTCACTTCCATGTTGGGATTCACCAGCGTGTTGAACGCGCGCGGCATCTGCGCGCGAATCCAGGTCAGGCGATCCTCGATGAAAGCAAGAATCTCGGCACGCCCTTGGTCGCCTTCGGAGAACTGATACTTTCGATCCTTCGCCAGCACGTTCATCCGCTCGCCAACCGTGCCCGTGGAAAAGCCGAGGCTCTTGAGGATGGTGTCCATCTGCGCGTGCAGCTCTTTGAGCTCGCGCTGCCCCATCTCGTGCACGTCATCCGGACTCATCGTCGTCGTCGTCGACGCCTTGAGCGCCCAGCGGTAGAACTCGTCGCCCTGCGGGCGCGCCCACATGCCCGCGTCGTCGGTCGCGATCGCGCGCTGCGCTTCAAGCTCCGCGATCTGCCGGTCGAGCGCGGGTGCGATCTCCTGCGCCGCAATGGTGCGCGCGCGTGCCGCCCAGTCGCCGGCAATCGATCGTTGTTTCGTGCGCCGTTCGATCGATTCCACCAGCCCGCCACCCTCGCGGCTGTTCTTCGCCGACAGTCGCATCTGCGCCAGCGCCTTATCGATCAGGAATGCGGGCGGCACCAGGCCTTTGCCGCGGGCCGCCTGAATCCGGCCAAGCTCGCCGTCGAGTTGGCGGGCGTACGACTGCATGCGCGACAGGTAGGCGTCGGCATCGGCGGCGTTTTCGATCGGATGGTCGCTATCGAGATAGCGTGGGATGTCGAGATACGCGCCGACGTTCTGGATGACGACGTAGGGCGTGTTGCGCCAGCTGCCGACGGTGATGTCGCCGTACGGCAGCGACATGCCCTCACTGGCAAGTCCATACGCGCTGCGAACCACCTCGATGCTGGTGCGCATGGCGTGCGACAGGGCGCGCGTGTCGAACGCCTTGGCACGGTCCAGATCCTGACGGACCTGACTCGCGATCTTCTGTTGCCCCTCCGCGGACCGATCCGTCAGCTGCGATCGCAGCGAGGCGCGAGCCCCGGTGTCGACGCCGAGCGACGTCGCGCTCTCGGGCGAGAAGCGCAGATAGTTCTCGCCGACGAGATCGAGCAGTGCCTGCGCGTCGGCGTCACTGGCGCCGCCGGATGGAGGGCCGGGCGCAGACGGCTCGCTCGCGCAGCCATGCAGCAATGGGAACGTGGCCGTAGACGCGATCGCGGCCAGCGCTTCGCGGCGGTTGAGCAATGGCGACATAGTGGCGATGTTATCGCACACCTCCATTCAGACCGAAGCCGGCGGACGCTCAAATCAAACAACACTCGATATGATCGTTGTGTGACCGCGCTGATCCCGTCACCCGGCCCGCAAGATCTCGACGGGCTGCGAACGCAGCTACGTGAGCGCGAGGCTGCGCTCGACGCCCGCCAGACCGAGGTTGCGCGCATCAGGGCGGCGCTCGACGCCTTCCGCATTCGCTATCGCCGGCAGGTCGGCCTGCTGCACGAGCAGCTTGACGATCTGGAGGCGGCCCTGGCGGAGGCGGAGCTTGGCATCCTGTCGGAGCGTGTCGCCAGCGGCGATCGCTCGAACGAGCCGGCGATCGGACTCGTCGTCGACCCCGCGCCGCGTGCCCTGACCTCGGACGCCGTCCGCAAGCTGTTCCGCGACGTCGCCAAGGCGATTCATCCTGACCGTGCCGAAGACGATGCGACGCGCGATCGCCGGCACTCGCTGATGATCGAAGCGAACCGCGCTTACGCGCTCGGCGACGAAGCGCAACTGCGCGCCATCCTCGAAGCGTGGGAGCGCAGCCCCGAAGCCGTCCAGGGCACCGACTCGTCTGCCATACGACTGCGTTTGGAACGCCGCATCCGCCAGATCGACGAGGAACTGCAGGCACTCGACCGCGACCTCGAGGCGATGCGGGAGACATCGATTTGGAAACTGAAGGCGATGGCAGACGCCGAGGCGGCGCGCGGCAACGATCTGATCAGCGACATGGTGCGCCGGTTACGCCGCGACATCCTCGTGGCGTCCAATCGCCTCGAGGCGCTGCGACACGCCTGATCGCCGAACGCCGTCGCGGCGGTGCGACGTTCCCGTCAGCCGACGACATGGAAATGACGGGCGACACGATCGAACTCGATCATCATTCCCTGGACCGCCTGAGGCACCACGGCGGTCTCGATGTCGTCGCCGGCGAAGGCGCGAATCGCATCGAGCGACTGCCACTCCGTGACGATCAGGAACTCCACGCCTTCCGGCACGGCACGCCGCAGAATCGACGCGCTGACGAAGCCAGGCAGCTTTTCGAGGGCGGGGAAGGTTTCCGCACGCAGGTGATCGATGTAATCCGTGGCGCGATCAGCTTTCGCCACGCCACGCCAGTGTCGCGCGATCATGCCGTTGGCTCGCTGAAGCACAGGATGTGGCCATCGGGATCCTCGACATAGAAATCAAGACAGGCCCACGGCCGCTGCTCGAGCGGCTTGATGATCGTGGCGCCCTTGCGGTCGAACTCGCTGAACAGCACCCGAACGCCCGTCACTTCGATGTAGGCGTCGAGATGTTCTTGCGCTTTGCGCCGCTGGCGATCCGCCGCCGGCTGCTCGTCGTGTTTGAGGTGAATGGCGGAGCCGTCGCGGCTGACCCCGGCGTAGAACGATTCGTATGTGAAATCCACGCGGAAGCCGAGCCGGTCACGATAGTAGGCGACCGCGCGGGAGAGATCCGCGACGAGAAGCTGCGGTACGATCGCCGTGATTCGCGCCGAGTCACCAATCGTGACCGCCATCGTTACCGCTTGACCGCGACCCCGAGCATTTCGAAACGCATGCCGAACAGCAGGGGTCCGGATCCCACGAAAGCGCGGGCTGGAAATCCTTTAGCGAAATAACCGCGGTAGATCTCGTTGAACTCGGCATACAACTGCAGGTCCGGACAGAACACCGTCACCGATACGAGGTCGTCCATGGTCATGCCGGCCAATGCCAGAACGGCCTTGAAGTCTTCCATCAACAACCTGACTTCGTCCTTCACCGCCGCAGGCGGCTTCATCGTCGCCAGATCGATGCCGCCGCGGCCTGATATGTAGAGCGTGTCGCCGACTTGAACCGCGTCGGCGAACGGCAAGCCGAGCTTCTGCGAGGCGGGCAGACTGAATTCGCGACGTTGCGGCGTGGCGGTCTGCGCGGCGACGGGCGACGCAGACAGCACCCAAATGGCGAGCGGTAGAAGGATTCGGAGCTTCATCGCCGGAAGCTTAACAGCGTCGGGCCTGGATGTCCCGATAGGCGGTTTCGATGAGCGCGGTGAGCGCAGCCTCATCGACATGGCGATCGGGAGCGATTTTCACGTGACGCATGAATTTGCCGGTGCCTTCCAGCAGCCGCGACGGATCGGGCAGGTCGACGCCGTGGAAGAAGCCGACATTCACGTGAGCGGTGAACGCATTGACGTAGGCAAACGCCGCGTCGCCGACGCACGCCGTTGGCGCGTCATCGTGCACGATCTCGCGCACATCGTCTCCGCACTGACGCATCACCTCGAACCATCGGCGGGCGATGGCGCGCAATTGCGGCGGCTGCTCGCGCATCCACGTATCGATCGCCGGGTCGCGTCGAACGGATGCGGGCAACGTGAAGAGCCGAGACATCAAGCCCCGTCCTTTCTGCGCTCCTCTCCTTGCGAGGGCCGTAGCAGATTGTACATATCGCGCAAACCGAACTCGCCCAACTCAGGAGCGTCTGGAAGCCCGAGGAAACGGCGAATCTCGGCGGCGAGCTGCTCCTTGTCGGCCTTGCCGCTGCTGAACCCGAAGTTCACGGGGACGCGCGTCCGATCGCGCATCACCACGACGAGACTGTAGCTCTTCGATGGACCGTCGCCGGAATGTGTCGCCCTGACGCGCACTTCGCGGATCTCGGCAAGCGGATAGCTCGCCGTCGTGCGCCGGACCAGGCCGCGTCGGGATCGGGTGAGTTTGCCGGTCCCGCGGTCGAATGTCGTGGTCACGATGGCGGCGACTCCGACGATCAGTGCAACTCCGGCGACGATGAACCCTGCGCCGAAACTGCGCTCACCGCCGTTGAATGCCCATACCCCGCCAGCCACGAACGCCGCGCCAATCAGGCTCTCCAGCCACGGCTTGTATTTAATGACGAGCCGGGACGGCGTCTTCTCGATGATCGCCATCGCGGCGTATTACCGGGATGATGCCAGCCGCGCGAGCGCAGCGCCGGCCAGCGCTTGCCAGCGTTCACGCGCGTTGTCGTTGAGTCCGGCGGTTTGGAATACGAGCAGCACATCGCCTTTCCGCACGTACGACATCGTCCGGCGGCTGAAATATGCTTCGTCGCCGAGATTGTCGACCCGCTGCAATCCCATCACCTCATTGACGACTCGGTCCTCGGCGCCGCCCGCCTGCTCAGCGGCAGCGGTCGCCGCGCTGCGCGCGGTCTTGATCTCGTCTTCCGCGCCGCGCCAGACAGCCGCCAGCGTGAAGCTTTCGTACGCTTGCGTCACGTAGTCACACACCGAGCGCTCGGCTGACATCGATCTGGACGTCGCAGTCGTTGGACTTCCGAGGATTTTGCCCGCTTCGTCCGTCGTGATCAGCGCGCACGCGTCGCGATTGATCGATGCGGTGGCTGCTGTACTGTCTGGGGTGGCCGACTCGTTTGCGGAACACGATCCTAGAGACACGGCCCATGCCATACCCACCAACAACGAACGCGAACGCGTCATCCATTGGTTCATCCACCGATAGTAGTTCGGCGGGAGCCATCGCTAGCGCGGCCGTACGGCTCACGCAAAGAAAAAAGGACGCGAAGACGGATGTCCTCGCGTCCTTGCTGCGGTGACTGGGCTACCGGTTTCTTTGACTCAGTAACGGTAGTGAGCCGACTTGAAGGGACCGTCCACCGGCACGCCGATGTAATCGGCCTGTTCCTTCGTCAGCCTGGTCAGCTTCACACCCAGCTTGTCGAGGTGCAGGCGTGCGACTTCTTCGTCGAGTTTCTTCGGCAGAATGTAGACGCGGTTGGCGTCGTACTGCGTACCGGAGAGCGTCGGCTGGCCGGTCATGTTGAAATGCAGATCGAGCTGCGCCAACACCTGATTCGTGAACGATGACGACATCACGAACGATGGGTGACCGGTCGCGCAACCGAGGTTGAGCAGGCGGCCTTCGGCGAGCACGAGGATGCTGTGCTCCTGGCGTCCGCCCTCCGCCGGGAATACCCACTCGTCGTACTGCGGCTTGACGTTGACGCGCCGGGCGCCGCTCTTCGCGAGGCCGGCCATGTCGATCTCGTTGTCGAAGTGGCCGATGTTACCGATGATCGCCTTGTCCTTCATACGCTTCATCATGTCGACGGTGATGATGTTCTTGTTGCCCGTCGCGGTGATGAAGATGTCGGCGGTCTGGATCACGTCCTCGACCGTCGTCACCTGGTATCCTTCCATCGCGGCCTGCAGCGCGCAGATCGGATCGATTTCGGTGACGATGACGCGGCAGCCCTGCCCCTTGAGCGCCTGGGCGCAGCCCTTGCCGACGTCCCCGTAGCCGAAGACCACGGCGACTTTCGCCGACAGCATCACGTCGCTCGCGCGATTGAGGCCGTCGATCAGCGAGTGGCGGCAGCCATACAAGTTGTCGAACTTGCTCTTGGTTGCCGAATCGTTGACGTTGATTGCCGGGAACAGCAGCGTGTTCGCCGCCGTCATCTCGTACAACCGGTGCACGCCGGTGGTCGTCTCCTCGCTCACACCCTTGATCGCCTTGGCGATCTTCGTCCACTGACCGGGCTTGTTCTTGAGCTCGCTGCGCAGCGTGTCGAGGATCACGCCCCACTCTTCAGGATCCTTGTCGGGATTGAAGGCCGGCACGGCACCGGCTTTTTCGAATTCAAGAGCCTTGTGCACGAACAGCGTCGCATCGCCGCCGTCATCGAGGATCATCGTCGGGCCGCTGCCGTCTGGCCACACCAGCGCTTCGACCGTGCACCACCAGTATTCGGGGAGCGTCTCCCCTTTCCACGCGAATACCGGCGTGCCCTTGGGGTGTTGCGGCGTGCCGCCGGTTTCGGGGCGGCCGACGACCACCGCCGCGGCGGCGTGGTCCTGCGTCGAGAAGATGTTGCAGCTCACCCAGCGCACGTCGGCGCCGAGCGCCGTCAATGTTTCGATCAGGACGGCCGTCTGCACCGTCATGTGCAGCGAGCCCATGATCTTCGCGCCGGCCAGCGGCTGCTTGCCGGCGTAGCGCGAGCGCAGCGCCATCAGCCCGGGCATTTCGTGCTCCGCGAGCCGGATCTCGTTGCGGCCGAACTCCGCGAGGTTGAGATCGCGCACCTTGTAGGGTTCGCGACCCGATTTCTTCGCCAAGTCAAACGCGTGCATGTCATTCACTGCGGTAGCCAT
The DNA here is from genome assembly GCA_035626435.1 of Vicinamibacterales bacterium. Classification (GTDB taxonomy): domain Bacteria; phylum Acidobacteriota; class Vicinamibacteria; order Vicinamibacterales; family UBA2999; genus 12-FULL-67-14b. Next base: position 9,232 of record DASPNQ010000094.1, on the reverse strand, counting down.
CTTCACTCCTTGATCCCAACCGGCACTGTCGCCGGTTAGTTGTTCTTCCGTGCGGTTGCGACAAACAAACTCGGACCCTTTGCGTGCGCGTCGGCGGGCAACGAGGTGACCGTGACACCGGCAAAGCCGGCGCCTTCCAGAAATTTCTTCGTCGTCTTTTCAGCGAACCCGAGCCACACGTGGCCCATCTGTTGCTGGTACTCGACGCGATCGTGCGGGAGCATGTCGACGATCAGCACGCGGCCGCCGCATTTGACGACGCGATGCACTTCCGCGAGCGCGCGGGCCGGGTCGGGGACGTGATGCAGCACGAGCGCAACGATCGCGGCATCGAGCTGCCCGTCGTCGATCGGCAACGCTTCCATGTCGCCGCGCCTGACGTCAACCTGATGGAGGCCCGAGAGGCGTTTGCGTGCCGCCTGCACCATGTCCGTCGAGCCGTCGACGGCCACGACCTTCGCCACGTGCGGCGCGATCAGTTCGGTGACTTGGCCCGTTCCGCACCCGAGGTCGCCGACGATCAAAGTGGGGTCGATCAGCGCGAGCAGCGCGTGCAGATGGAAGCGATCGCCGAACAGCTCGGCGCGCAGGTGATCCCATTGCCCTGACGCCGAGGCGAAAAACTCTTCGGACTTCGATCGTCGCTTCGCCAGCACCGTCTTGAGTCGGCGCTCGTCCTGATCCGCGCCGTGGGTTCCGGCGATTTGTTCGCGGATCAATGGCCACAGGCGCTGCGCGCCGGCGTCGAGATCCTGCATCGCCATGCCGTAAAAGCGGCTGGTGCCGTCGCGGCGGGACGTCACCCACCCGTCGTCAGCGAGTGTCTTCAGATGCCGGCTCACGGTCGACTGGGGCAGCTGCAGGACGGAGCAGATCTCGTTCACCGTCAGCTCATGCCGCTCGAGGGGCAGCAGCATCCGGCAGCGGATCGGATCCGCCAGCGCAGCCATATGGTCGAGGATAGGTGCCACCGTCACGTTCTGCGAGCACTATATCCGTTCATCCGGATTAATGCAACAACAAGGTTTCTAGGGACCAGGTACAGATCACCCACCTTCTCGGTCGCCAGGTGCCAGGTACAGTTCACCCACCCCTTGGTCGCTAGGTGCCAGGTACACTTCACCCATCCTGGTCGCTACCTGCGAGGTACGACCTCACCCACCTCCTAGTCGCCACCTGGCAGGTACACTTCAACCCAGCGCCAGGTTCACCGGAATCAGCTCAGCCGTTGTCCGGCGGAACACCCCTTCCCTGTTGTTAGGGGCCAGGTACACACCAACCAACGCCCCGGTTTCAGGACCAACTGCCCCCGGCCGCCCTTGGAAATATGCGCCACATGGGTGCTGGCGGATTTTGCTGGCGGCTTTGCGTCTGCGAAGAGTATCCCTGGCCCCCCCAAGGGACGACTGGAATGAACACTGCGTGAACTGTACCTGGCACCCATATGCCACGCGGTTGAACTGTACCTGGCACCTAGAAACCAACATGCCAGGTGGTTGGAGTGTACCTGGCACCTAAGAACCGGCGCCTAAGAACCACCCTCAGGCGGAGTGGTAAGCGGGTTGAGGATGGTGGGAGTATTTGCGATATGCGCATAGTCGTCATGGCGATCGGAGTGGTGCTCTGCCTCGGCTCGCTGGTGCCATCAGCGTTCTCGGTTGACATGGCAGCGGCGGTCAACGATGCGCGTCACTGGGCACAATGGCGCGGACCCGAGATGACCGGGGTGTCACGCACGGCCAAGCCGCCCGTCGAGTGGAGCGAGACCAAGAACATCAAATGGAAGGTCGAGATCCCCGGCCGCGGGTCTGCGTCTCCGGTGGTCTACGGCGATCGCATCTATGTCCTCACCGCCGTGCCGGTGGGTATCACCGGCGATGCCCAGCACGCGCCCCGCGGGGCGTTGCCGCAACGCGGCGTCCATCAGTACAAGGTGCTCGCACTCGATCGGCAGACCGGCCGAACCGTCTGGGAACATGTCGCGCGGGAAGAAGAGCCGCACGAGCCGGCGCATGGCGACAACGGCACCTGGGCGTCGAGCTCCGCGATCACCGACGGCGAACACGTCATCGCCTATTTCGAGTCGCGCGGGCTCTACGCCTACGACATGAACGGCAAACAAATCTGGAACGCCGACTTCGGCGACAAGAAGATGCGCAACCAGTTCGGCGAAGGGTCGACGCCGGCGCTCTACGGCAACACGCTGATCATCGTCTGGGATCACCTCAATCAGCCTTCGTACGTCATCGCCGTCGACAAGCGCACCGGCAAGGAGCTGTGGCGCGTCGATCATCCGGAAATGGACACCTGGGCGACGCCGCTGGTGGTCGAACACGGCGGCCGGCGCCAGGTGATCGTCAACGCGATGAACAAGGTGCGCAGCTTCGACGTCGACACCGGCCAGCTGATTTGGGAAGGGCCAGGCACGACGATGAACGTGATCCCGTCGCCGGTATACGGCAACGGCATGGTGTTCATCATGAGCGGCTTCCGCGGCAACAACCTCAAAGCCATCAAACTCGCGGACGCCAAGGGCGACATCACGACAACGGGCGCGATCGCGTGGCAGCTCGATCGCGACACACCGTACGTGCCGTCACCGCTGCTGTACGACAACATCCTGTATTTCCTGAAAACCAACAACGGGCTGTTGTCGGCGTACGACGCCGCGACCGGCAAGGCGCACTACACCGTGCAGCGCATTGCCAAGGCGCCGGGCGAGGTGTTCAGCTCACCGGTCGGCGCCGACGGCCGGGTCTACATCACCAGCCGCGACGGCGTCACCACCGTGATCAAACATGGCGCCACCTACGAGGTGCTCGCCGAAAATACGCTGGACGACGGCTTCGATGCCTCGGCGGCGCTCGTGGGGAATGAGCTGTTCCTGCGCGGCTACAAGTATCTCTACGCGATCGCGCAAGAAAGATAAAAGTTAAAAGCTAAAAGTTAAAAGTTAGAAAGTTTGCAACCATTTGGCGGGTTTGGCCGTCTATGTGCGTTGAGCGTATAGTTACCGAGCACATATGGACAAATTCCGGCCCGAATCCTTTCTGCCGCTGACGCCCGTCGCTTTTGAAATCCTGCTGGCGCTGGCCGATGGCGACCGGCACGGCTACTCGATTCTGCAGGAGGTCGAGACCCGCTCGGGCGGCGCAGTGTCGTTGCACGCGGGCACGCTCTACCGCGCGCTGGCCCGGTTGCTGGAGAGCGCGCTCATCGAAGAGCTGGATTCGCCAGACCCCAAACATGATGACGAACGTCGGCGTTATTACCGTCTGACCCATCGCGGCATCGCGGTGGCGCGGGCGGAGGTGGGACGCCTCGAGGGTCAATTGGCGGCGGCCCGCACCCGCCGCCTGTTGAAGGGCGCGCGCGGGTGAAGCACCTCCTCTTTTCCGTCGCGCTGCTGTCGTACCCGAGAGCGTTCCGCCGCCGCTTTGGCGATGAAATGCGCGCGGATTTTGCGCGTACGCACCTGACCGCTGCCGGCACGCTGCGCATCTGCGCCGCAACGGCGCTCAACGGTTTCAAAGAGCGCTGGGCCGCGGTCGTGCGCTGGTCATTTTTTCCGAATTCGACGGCTCACTTGTACGAGCCAACAGGAAGGCACTTTATGTTGTGGGACATGCTACGCGCCGACATCCGTCACACGCTGCGGCTGGCCATCAAGACACCAGTGTTCACCACGCTAACGGTCCTTGCGCTGGCGCTCGGCATCGGCGCCACCACCGCGATTTTCGCCGTCGTCAACGGCGTCCTCCTCCGCGCGCTGCCCTATCGCGACGATGCGCGGCTGGTGAACGTGTGGAGCTTCAACACCAAAGAGAACGTGCCGCGCAATCCCATTTCGCCCGCGAACTTCCTGGACTTCCAGAAGATGAACACCACGCTGGACGGCCTCGAGGGCTATTTCACGTTCGTCACGCCGTCGCAACTGCAGACTGATAGCGGCACCGAGATCGCGAATTCCATTTTCGTCACCGCCAATCTCTTCAACATGCTCGGCCGCTCGGCGGCGCTTGGACGCGTGTTCACCCTCGGCGAGGAAACGCCGGTCGTCGTGCTCAGCGACGGCTATTGGAAACGCCGCTTTGGCGCCGATCCCGCGATCGTCGGAAAGACCCTCACGTTGAATGGGATTCCGCATGAAGTTGTGGGCGTAATGCCGCCGGACTTTGTATTCCCCTATCCGGGCATGCTCGGGCCGAGCGGCTTCACGCGCGTCACCGGGGTTGATTTCTGGAGACCGATCGCATTCAGCGGCCCCGGCGCCGCGGCAAACCGCATGCGGACGCAGAGCGGGGAGATCGTCCGGAACGTGCACTGGTGGGGTGCGATCGGCCGCCTCAAGCCGGGTGTGTCGCCGGAACAAGCGTCCGCCGACATCAAGACGATTGCGTCGCAACTCGAACAAGCCTACCCGGCGACCAACAAGGGTTGGAGCGCGACGGTGGTGCGATCGATCGATCAATCGGTCGGCTCGATCCGCCCGGCGCTGATGATCCTGCTGGCCGGCATCGCATTCGTGCTGGTGATGGCATCGGTCAACGTCGCCAATCTGCTGCTGGCGCGCAGCATTGCGCGCGAGAAAGAGCTCGCCACACGTGCGGCGCTGGGCGCAGGCCGCGCGCGCATCGCACGGCAACTCCTTACCGAGAGCGTGCTGTTCGCCGCCGCTGGTGGCCTGGTCGGACTGGTGGTCATGTGGTGGACGCTGCAAGGGCTGATCGCCCTTGCACCGGCCGACATTCCGCGAATCGGCGAAGTGACCATCGACTGGCGCGTCCTCGTTGCCGCCGGGTTGACCACCATGCTGACCGGTATCCTCGTCGGCGTGTTACCCGCAATGAGCTCCGCGAGCGTCAATCCGCAGGCCAGTCTTCAGGACGCCAGCCGCGGCACCGTCGGCGGTGCGATGCGCCGCCGGACCCGAGCGGCACTCGTTGTCGCCGAAGTCGCGCTCGCGGTTGCAATCACGACAGGTGCCGTGCTGCTGTTGCGCAGTTTTGTGTCGGTGACGAACGTCAATCCAGGATTCGATACGAGCCAGCTCCTGACCTGGCAGTTGAACATACCCACGCATCTGACGAACAACGACGATCGCCTGGCGTTCTATCGCGACTTCTTCGCACGGATGGAAGCGCTGCCGGGCGTGGTCGCGGTCGGTGGCACCACCCGCGTGCCCCTCGGCAGCACGTCGGTCTCCACCACGGTGCAGCGCGAAACGGTGCCGCTCCCCGTTGCGGAACTGCCCGAAGTGCAATTCCGGCGCGCGATGCACAACTACTTCGCGGCGATGGGTATCCCGATCCGCCGCGGCCGCGGCTTCGATCCGAACGACGGACCCACGGCGCCGCCGGTCGCCGTGATCAACGAGACGATGGCGCGCCGGCTGTTTCCGAATCAGGACCCGATCGGCCAGCACATTCGCACCGGCCCGGCTCCGAGCGGACCGTGGACGACGATCGTCGGCGTGATCGGGGACATCCGCCACGGCGGTCTCGAAGAGGAGCCGCAGCCCGAGATGTACATCAACTATCTCCAGGGCCCGCCAGTCTCGCCGTTCATCGTCATGCGCACGTCGACCGATCCGGCGTTGATGGCCGAGACGGTCCGGGCCGAGATTCGTCGCATCGACAAAAACATCCCGATCGTCGACATGCGGACGATGGAGGCGATGCGGGCGGAGACGGTGTCGACCCGGCGATTCATCCTGCTGATCGTCGGTGCGTTCGGCTTGCTGGCCCTTGGCCTGGCCGCCATCGGCGTCTACGGCGTCATGTCGCTGATTGTCAGCGAACGGACCAGAGAAGTCGGCGTTCGTCTGGCCCTGGGCGCGGAGCCGTCGCAGCTACTGCGGATGATTGTCGGACAGGCGGCGAGGCTGGCGGCCGTCGGCGTGGCCCTCGGCCTGCTGGTGTCGCTGCCGCTGGCGCCGCTCCTCGATAGCCAGTTGTATGGCATCCAGTCGCTGGATGTGCCGACGTTCGTCAGCGTGCCGGTGACGCTGCTGGTGATTGCAACGCTCGCGGCGCTGGTGCCGGCGATGAAGGCGATGCGCGTGGATCCGCTGGCGGCGCTTCGCATCGACTAGCCGGATCAAATCTGTGATTGAGGCGGCCAGTTTCTGTTATCGCAACGCGCCTGATCAATGCCAGATTGCCGCGTTAGCACCTGAATCGCACGGCCTGACGTACGACGCCACAGTTGGGCCGGATGTTGCAGGGGCGCTGCAACGTTCGGTTCTCCCCCGGACTTTGGAGGCTTGGCGTGGTCACCGTCTCTCGGTTCGCTCTCGTCGTTTGCGTGCTGGCCTTCACACCGGCGCGCCTTGCCGCCCAGAATGACAATCGTGATCGCCGTGACGATAACGACGGTCGCAATCGCGGCTCTCTCGTCATCACGCACGCCGTCGTTGATTCGGCGGCCCGCCGCATCAGCATTTCCGGACAGCACTTCAGCGAGCCGCAACGCGAGCCATCCGCGCGTCTCGGCGGCGTCGCGTTGAACGTCATCGCGGCAAGTGACACGGCACTGGTCGTGGAGTACCCGTCGGCCTTTACTGATGGCACTTACCGGCTGCACGTGTCGAGCGCCGGGCAGTCCGGCCGCAGCGCGTCGATCGACGTGACCATAGGCGCGCAGGGACCTGCAGGACCGGCCGGTCCGGCAGGTCCAATGGGACCGCAGGGTCCGGCAGGCGCCACAGGCGCAATCGGTCCGCAAGGGCCATCGGGCGCGGCCGGTCCGCAGGGACCCAGCGGACCCCCGGGTGCGACTGGTAGCGAGGGTCCACAAGGACCAGAAGGTCCTCAAGGGCCCGCAGGTGCGCAGGGGCCGGCGGGGCCTCAAGGCCCGCAGGGCGAAAGTGGTCCTCAGGGACCTCAAGGCTCGCAAGGACCGCAGGGCCGTTCCGGTTTCGTGACCGTGCTGGCGTTTGAGGCTCCGGCCGGCGTCAGCTCCTTGTCGACGACGACCAGCACGCCGCTCGCGTGCCAGACGGGTGCCTACGTCGCCGGATCGAACGAAACGGCGATCATCTCGCTCGACGCGATGGTGCGCACGACCGGCAGCGCCACCAGCGTGTTTCTGGCGCCGATGGCCACGGCGAACGGCTCCGCGCCGTCGTTCCTCGTGAGTTTCTTTGCGATTACAGGGGTCACTACCAACGTCTACGCGTCACTGCACACTCAGGCAGCGGTCAATCTCGTGGAAGGTGTCTCCTACCGGTTCGCGACGGGGTTGCGCGCCGCCGCGACGATGACCGTCGCGGAGCTGGTGTGCCGGGGTCTGGTTACGATCGTGCGACATCCGTGACGCGTCACCCGATTTCACGCTCGAGACGATCGACGAGACCGTCAAGCTGTGCGGACACGGCTTTGACGGTCTCGGGCTTGCTGAGATCGACGCCCGCACGCTTCAACAATTCCATCGGATGATCAGAGCCGCCTGACTGCAGCAGCCGCAGGTAACGGGTCACCGCCGCATTCCTGATCGCCGGATCGCTGCTGCCAATCTCCTCCATCAGCCTGGCCGTCGACGCAAAGCACGTCGCGTATTGATAGACGTAGTACGGCGACTGGAAGAAATGCGGGATGCGCGCCCAGGTATGCTGCGCGCGCGAATCGGGGGACAACGCATCGCCCCAAAACTCGCGAAGCAATTGTGAATAGAGGCCGCTCAGCACTTCCGACGTGATTGGCTGATCCTGCTCGACGAGCCGGTGCGCGGCCAGCTCGAAGTCCGCGAATAACACTTGGTTATAGAAGGTGCCGACGATCCCATCGATCGCGTGCTGCAACAGCACGATGCGTTCTTCTCGCGTTTTGGCGCGGACCAGCATCAGGTCGAGCAGCAATGCCTCGTTCAAGGTCGACGGCACTTCAGCAACGAAGATCGTATAGCCCGCGTACACGAACGGCTGCGACTCATGCGACAGCATCGTGTGCATCGAGTGGCCGAGCTCATGCGCCAGCGTAAAGACCGCGTCGAGCGTGTCGTTGTAGTTCATCAGCATGTACGGATTGGCGCCGTACACCGGCGCCGAGTAGGCACCGCTGCGTTTGCCCTGATTTTCGTAAACGTCGATCCAGCGCTCGCTGAACGCGCGCCGCACGCGCGCCTGGTACTCGCCGCCCAGCGGGGCGACCGCCTCGACGATCCAGTCCAGCACGTCTTCGTATGCGTACTTGACGTCGAAGTCGACCAGCGGCACGAAGGCGTCGAAGACGTAGTACTCGGACAGCTCGAGGACCCGCTTGCGCAGCCGGTGATAGCGCCGAAACGGCTCGACGCCGTGCTTGGTTTCGCGAATCAGGTTCTCGACCACGCTGGTCGGGATGGCATTGCCAAACAGCGCCGCATCCAGCGTCGTCTTGTAGCCCCGCGCCCGGGCCTCGAACCAGTCGCCGTGCATCACGCCGTTGTAAATGGCGGCGTAGGTGTTCAACGTCGCAATGTAGGTGTCGTAGAGCGCCTCGTAGGCCTTACGCCGATCGTCCTGCGAGCGGCAGGTCGCCAGCAGTTTTCGATACTGGCCGTAACTGACCTGAATCGTTTCGCCGGTCGAGAGCGTGATCGTCGGAAAGCGCGCGTCGGCGGTGGATAACGCGGCGTACGAATCGCGCGGCACTCCGCCAAGACGCTCCGTCAACGACAGGATTTTTTCGCCCCGCTCGTCGAGCACGTGTTCCTGCAGGCGAAAGACTTCCTCGACGGCGAAGCGGTACGTCTGAAGCTCGGGCAGTTCGTCCATCCACTCGCGAACGCGGGCGATTGGCAGTTTCAACAACTCCGGTTGAAACCAGGACGTGGCCTGCTGCCATTTCGCCAGGAGCAGCTGCACGCGCTGCCGCCGCGCGTTGATGGTGTTGTTGCGTTGATCCTCGTCGTACTGCAGCGACGGATAGTACCAGACCTTGTAACTCAGCTGGCCGAGCGCATCACGATCCTTCAGCGCGCGCAGGAGTTGCGGCGCGCCCTGGGTCAGCGTGCCTTCGTACTTCCGGTAAGCATCGATGCCGCGGTCGAGCTCGTTGAACGCGGCCTCCCATTCTTCCCAGCTGCGGAAGATCGAACTGAGATCCCACGTGTACTTGGCGTCGATGGCGTGCCGTTCAGGCACCAGCGTCGATGCGCCACCGCGATCGGCACCCGGTTCGGCGGACAGCGTAAGGAAGGCAGGCACTGCGAAAGCGGACATCGATCGATCATAGCAAGGCGGCAAGTTCGC
>DASPNQ010000093.1:0-4449 GCA_035626435.1 Vicinamibacterales bacterium | reverse complement strand
GTCAATCGCCAACGCGGCTTCGAAGCGTGGCCGTGCGCCAAACGCATCCGCGCGCAGGCGCGCGAAGGCGGCGGCGTCAGGACGCGGGAGACGCTCGTAGTCGGCGAGCGCTTCAATCAACCGCGCAAAATCATCGAATCGGTCCGGCGTCAACGGGACGATCGTCATGACCGTCAGGATAGAACTTTCTGGTTCGTTTGGAATCGCCCGCGATGCCGGGTAGGGCAATTTTCAGGCGCATGAATCGCAGTCACAGGCCAAGCAGGCGATTCGGGGCCGGAATTTCTTGCGGACACTCCGGCGGACGTCATCGTGTGGGAATCCAGTCCCCGCGTTCAGAAATCGCTGCGTCGCCGGACAGCGGCAGGATCGACAGTTTCATCAACGCTTGTTACTGCCGATTCGAGCTCGTTGGATTGTCTCAGTCGATCCAGCAGTCGCGCGAGCTCTTCGAGAGCAATTGGCTTTACGAGGTGCCCTTCAAACCCCATAGCGCGCGAGTGCTCATGATCCGACAACTGCCCGTAACCGCTGACAGCGACCAGTCGAATCGGACCACGCTCGAGAAGGCGTCGCGCCAGCTCATAACCGTCCATCACTGGAAGACCGATATCCAGCACGCCGATCACCGGCGAGAACTCCTCGGCAACTGTCAATGCCGTCGGGCCGTCCGCCGCAGTTCGGACGTCGTAACCCAGTGTCGCAAGCGCCTCGTGTAGAAGCTTTGCCGCGTCGTCATTGTCATCGACGATGAGGACGCGCTCGCCGTCGCCGCGAGGCAGGTCGGCGCCGGTCGCCGGCGCTGATGCAAGATCCGGAATGATCACATCCGTCGCAAGCGGCAACTCGACGGTGAACTCGCTCCCCCGGCCGGCGCCTTCACTGCTGACCCGTACATGCCCGCCGTGCATGTGCACAAGGCTGCGAACGATTGCCAGCCCGAGCCCCAGGCCGCCGGCAGATCGGTCGAGCGCCTGAGGGTGCTGCTCGAAGAGGTCAAAGACTCGGCCGATCATCTCCGGCGTGATGCCGATACCCTGGTCCCGAACGCGAATGACGACGTTGCCGCCCTCGCGGGCGGCACGTAGTGCGATTACGCTGCCCTCGTCGCTATATTTCGAGGCGTTGTTCAGCAGATTGGAGATAACTTGAGCGATACGCCCAGGATCGGCATGCAGCACCAGCCCGGTGCTCGGTACGTCGATCTCGAGGCGTTGCTGCTTCCGTTCAAACGCCGGGCTTACCGTCTCGATCGCCCGTGCCGTCACGTCGGCACACTCGACGGCCCGCTTCCGTAAGTCAATTTTTCCGCCGGTAATGCGCGAGACGTCGAGCAGGTCGTCCACCAGGCGGATCAGGCTGGCCACCTGCCGCTCGATGACCTCCTGCTCGCGTGACGTTTGGTTCTTCAGGCGCATCAGCTGCAGGGCGGTCACGATCGGCGACAAGGGATTCCGCAACTCGTGGCCGAGCATCGCCAGAAATTCGTCCTTCGCCCGCGTTGCCTCTTCCGCGCGGCCTCGCGCGGCCTGCAGCGCCTGTGTTTGTGCCTCGAGCTGACGGAGCCCGCGTTCGACCTCCCCACGCGCCTTGTCGAGGGCGCGCGCCAGCGTCTCTGCCTCTCGCGCGTACGCCTGCGCGGCTCGCAGCTCGCCGCGCGCGCTCACCGCCGCATGTTCCGCTCTGACCGTCGATGCGATGAGCGGCAGGACCGATTCGAGTTCCGCGGCCGCGTCATCGGTAATGGCGCCGCCGAGAAACACCAGGGCTGCCTTGGACCCCGAGATTCCGACCGCATCGCTCAGGCGCGTGGCCACCGGATACGCGACCTGCATCCGGTGGACGCCGGGGGCGCGCAACGTTTTCAGCAACCTCGCCCAGGGTTCGCCGCCCGGAAGGGTGGGTGGAAATCCGGGAGCAGGCAGCAGAACCGCCGCGTCTTCATCTTCGACGAGTAAGATCAGCGCTTCGGCGCCGACGTGGTGGGCGAGCTTCTCGGCGGCCTCCCGTCGGTTTGCGACATCCGAGAGCGCCGCCGCCAGTCGGATGATGGTCGCGTTGGACATGCCCTTAGGCGGGCAGTACCATCACGACGGCCGTGCAATTGTGAAAGCCGCCAAATTGTCCCTCGGCCCTGGCGATCTGCCCATAGGTGTTACAGCCAACCATCCGTGCGTCACCGAGCAGATCGGTAACCGATCCCAGCTCGAATCCAAAGTCGTTGCCCATGCGCAGCCGCGTTGCCACGCAATCGAAGAACAATGCGGCGGCCGGCGGCGTGCCACGGAGAGCATCCACGGCCGCGCGCGTGGCCCGGCTTGCAGCGGCAATCGCTGAATCCGACGTCGTTTTCATGATGTGGACGCGTCCGCCTGAGGGGATCTCAGCTGCGCAGGTCACAGACCCGTCGTCGTTCACCGCAAGTGGAACGCGCAGCTGGTGGCCGACGCCGGTATCGATACCGAGAATATTGTGGAGGAAAAACGGCAGCGCTGCCGCCCTGTCGAACGACTGACCGCTCGCGGCGGCATGCGCCTCGAACGCTTCGACCGCCGGGGTGCCATTCAGGCTGATGACACGCGTGCCATCGACTTCCGTCACGCGCAGCGGCTCGCTCGCTGGCGTCCACCCGTGGCCCACGCCGATGCCGAACGGTTTCGACGATAGCAACTCGAGAGCGACCACCGCGTCGGTATACGCCTGTGTACCGAAAAACACATGCGTGCTGCTGAACTTTGCATCGTCGCCAGCGCCGCCGCCGGCGAACTGGTAACTCCCGGAAGTCAAGACCGTGAGCTCGCGCACGAGTTCATCAGCGTGTCCCGCCAACGCGTCGGTCATCACCAGCGCAGAGCGAAAGGGGAGGTTCGTGGCGCCCATTCCCTGAAACGAGGCCACCGCGGCTGCCGCGGCCTTCGCGCGATCGCCGCCGACCCCTCGCCCCAAGCCTGCCGCAGCGCGAATGTCTGTTGAGCGGAATCCCAACGCGCACGCCGTGCCTTCGCCGCGATGCTGCCCTGTGAACTCGCCCGCGGATGACGACCCGACCAGGATCCGTGGACGACAGCCGTCATTCAAAGCGGTCAGTAACCGTGGGTAATCGAAGCGCGAAGAGGCGAACACGATGAGCACGTCGGCACCCTCGGGCCCGAGGGCATCCATAACCTGCCGCGCGAGGTCCGTCCCTGCCTCGTCACTAGCCATGCAGTTGGTGTATGCCGCAACGGTTTTTGTCATCGGCCTAGCAGTATCGCAGGGTCGGCTGGGAACTACTAATGAGCTTGGCGCGGGAATCGGATTCACGCGGCGGGCACGTGCACGCCCGCCGCGCTCCCGGACCTAGACGGTGCGAATCGTGCCGTTGAAACCGGCCGGAAAAAATCCGCCATTGCCGGCGCCCGGATTCCGGTTGGCGTAGACGACAGAGAGAACCTGGCTGGGCGTGCGCGCGAGGCTCAACCCTTCGTTCTGGACATTGAACAGGCGACCGTTGGGTGAGCCGAGCGGCGGCACGTCGAGATTATCCAGCTGCGGGACGGCGAGGCCGCGGTCGTACACGATGTAGCGCAGCACGCCCGCATGCTGCGCCTCGGTCAAGGCAATGCCGGCCGCGGCTGTGAGGATCGCGCGGCTCGCAATCAACGGGGCGGCGCCGTTATACGCCGTCACCCCCACGTCTTCGAACGCGCGCGCCAGCGTGAGAAATTCATTCGTATTCGCGAACCCGATCCCAAGTGCCGCGAGATTGATCGCCGGCTTCGCGACGGCGGCGGATCCCAACGCGGTGCGCAGCAACTTCACGTGCATCTGCTCTTCGTTGGCGATGTCACGCGCCAACTGCATGATGCGGTTGTCCATGGCGACGAGGCTGCCGCCCACGGTGCCGCCCAGCGTTCCCAATCCGGTCACACCAATCCCAACGTCTTCAATGCGACGTCCGGTGGTCGCGACCGTATAGAACTCGGCCTCGAGGTATTCGAGGTTGAGCGCAAAGTTGAGGATGTCGACATCCGTGATCGATTGCGCGTTGGCGTCCGACGGCAGCCCGAGTGTTGCCGCGCCGACTGCCGCCCAGAGACCCGACGCCACGGCGCGTTTGCCAAATTCACGACGGTTCACCGGATTGTTGATGAGCTCGGTGATCGCCCCAGTTTTCTCATTCGTCATTACTGATCCTCCAATAGGCACATCACGGCGTGCCGCCACGTTAGGATGGCGGGCCACGGTCACAGGAGGATCACGGCGGAGTCACATTTCTCGTGCGGTTGTCATGTCCCTTGCATGGTCGATTGCAATGGCCTCTTCCGCTACCCCGCACTCTTCGTCATGACGCAGTCCCGAGTACTGCTTGCCGAAGATGATGCGGCGATTGCCGAATCGCTCGAGTTGTACCTCCAGCTCTTCAGTTGCCAGGTTGACATCGCATCCAACGGTCCCGACGCGCTGCAG
>DASPNQ010000092.1:0-26908 GCA_035626435.1 Vicinamibacterales bacterium | reverse complement strand
CAGGTCTGGAGGCCGGGGCTGCCGGCCCGTTGGCGAAAGGACAGTGAGACATGTTGTGGAAGGGATTTCAGCGTCCGAAGCGTCTCGAGTTCGAGCGTGAGACGCTCACGGATCGGTTCGGCCGCTTCTACGCGCAACCGTTCGAGCGCGGCTTCGGCACGACCATCGGCAACGCGCTGCGGCGTGTGCTGCTGTCGTCGATCGAAGGCGCGGCGATCACCGCGGTGCAGATTGACGGCGTGCTGCACGAGTTCTCGCCGATCAAGGGCGTGGTCGAGGATGCCACCGACATCATCCTCAATTTGAAGGCGCTGCCGCTGACCTGTCACGTCGATTACACGAAGACGCTGACGCTGCGCAAGGACAAGCCCGGCCCGGTGCGCGCGTCGGACATCGAAGCCGACGCCGACGTCGAGATCCTGGAACCGGATGCGCACATCGCGACGATCGCCGAGGGCGGGCACCTGCACATGCAGCTGCGCGTCAAGCGCGGCCGCGGCTATGTGGCCGCCGATCGCAACTTCGACGAGGATCTCGGCATTGGCTGGATTCCGATCGACTCGGTGCACTCGCCGGTGAAGAAGGTCAATTACCTCGTCGAGGCGGCGCGTCTCGGCCAGACCACCGACTATGACAAGCTGACCCTCGAAGTGTGGACCAACGGGTCGGTGACGCCGCGCGACGCGGTGTCGCTGTCGGCGAAGCTGGTGCGCGATCACCTCAACATCTTCATCAGCCTCGAAGATGCCGATGACGAGGCGATCGACTCGGGCTCCGAGCCGGCGCGCGCCGGCGTGTCGAACGAGCATCTCGACAAGAGCGTCGAGGAGCTCGAACTCTCGGTGCGCTCCTACAACTGCCTGAAGAACGCCAACATCCGCACCATTCGCGAGCTGGTCGGCAAGACCGAGACCGAGATGCTCAAGACCAAGAACTTCGGGCGCAAGTCGCTCAATGAGATCAAGGAGATCCTGCAGTCGATGGGATTGAGCCTCGGCATGAAGCTCGATCAGCCGGCGGCCGCGGAATAAACAGCCATGCGTCATCGAAATGCACATCGCAAGCTCGGACGCGTGTCCGAGCACCGCACGGCCCTGCTGCGCAACCAGGCGCAGGCCCTGCTCGCGCACGAGAAAATCGAAACGACCGTGCCCAAGGCGAAGGAGCTGCGCCCGTTCGTGGAGCGGTTGATTACCATCGCCAAGCGCGGCGTGCGCGCCAACGATCCGAAGGGGCAGTCGCTGTCGGCGCGCCGCCTGGTGATGCGAGACATTCTCAACGAGGACGTCGTCACCAAGCTGTTCGACGAGCTGGCGCCGCGCTTCATGGAACGTCCGGGCGGCTACACGCGCATCCTGCGTCTCGGCCATCGCCGCGGCGACGCCGCGGAAGTGGCGCAGATCGAGTTGATCGGCAGCGAGTTCGATCCGAAGAAGGCCGAGGAAGAGAAGAAGGCTGCGGAAGCGGCGGCGGAAGCCGGCGATGCTCCGAAGCAGACCAAGAGCCTTGGTGAGCGCTTGCGCGGCGCGGCGAAGAACATCCGCGGCGGGCAGAAGGCGCAGGACGGCGGCGCGAAGAGCAAGGCCAGCAAGCCGGCTCGTGGCGGCGCCAAGAAGACGACAACGCCTCGCAAAGCGGGCGGGTCGTAAGGATAGCCGGCAAGAGTCGGCAGTCGACAGTCGGCAGTTAAGAGTTGCAGTTGGACAGTTAACAGTTCAGTTGCACAGTTGACAGTTCAGTTGCACAGTTGACAGTTCAGTCCGATACCGGGCCTCGACGGGTGAATCCGTCGAGGCTCTTGTTTTTTCCACCGCCAGCGCCCACGCCTATGAATCTGCAGGAACACTTCGGCAACATCGACATCTACGTCTTCGACCAGTTGTTGCGCGGGCGGATCGCTCCGGGCATGACGGTGTTCGATGCCGGGTGCGGCGCCGGCCGCAATCTGATCTACCTGCTTCGCGAGGGTTACGACGTGTTCGGCAACGATGCCGATGCGAATGCGATCGCCCAGCTCCGGGCGGTGGCCGCGCGGCTCGCGCCGGGGCGCACATTGGATTTTCGGGTCGAGAAAATCGAGCACAGCTCCTTCGCCGACCAGACGGCAGACGTCGTTTTGGCAAGCGCGGTGTTGCACTTCGCGCAAGACGAGGCGCACTTCGCGGCGATGCTGGAGCAGCTGTGGCGTGTGCTCAAGCCCGGCGGGTTGTTTTTTGCGCGGCTGGCCAGCGCGATTGGCATCGCCGACGAGGTGCGGCCGCTCGGCCGCGGCCGGTTTCGACTGCCCGATGGCTCCGATCGATTTCTGGTCGACGCCGCTACGATCGAATCGTGGACGGAACGCCTGGGCGGCAGGCTGATCGATCCCATCAAGACCACTGTCGTTCAGGACCAGCGATCGATGACGACCTGGGTGGCAAGGAAGGCGTGACGGCCGCTGACCAGGCCATGCCGCACTGTGCGGCGATCAGCGGCGATTGAGACGGACCCGGCGAACCGGGTCCATCCAGGATTTAGTACCGCACGTGGTTGCCGCCGTAGCTGGTGTAGTCGCGCTCGAGCTCGCGCGCGTGGTCCGCGTCGCGATACTTCGTGCCGATGACGATTCCGCCGTCCTTGATGCCGCGCTCGTAATCACGCACGCGGTCTTCAGGGATGCCCGCGCCGACCAGAGCGCCGATGACGCCGCCGGTCGCCGCTCCCGCGCCCGCGCCGGCCAGTGCCGCCGCGATCGGTCCTGCAACGACGAGGCCGATGCCGGGGATGACCAATGAGCTGCCGACCGCGAACACGGCGGCCAGGGCCGCTCCGATGCCGCCGCCGATCGCCGCGCCCTTGCCGAGGCCTTCAGCGGCTTTGGTTCCGTGGCTCAACTCGCTGCCGGGCTCGACGTCGCCAAAGTGGCGCCGCCGCGTGTCTTCAGACATGACAACGTTGATGTCGGTGGCTTGATAGCCGTGTTTCGTCGTCAGCCCTTCATAGGCCCGGTTTGCCGCCTCCGGCGTGGTGTACAGCCCAGTCACATAGCCGCCGTCCGTCACGGTTCGGCCGGTGGCATCCGGCACTGCGTCGTTGGCCGCCTGTCGCGCACGACCGGCCGCATTTTCGCGTTCGCCCTGCGCTTCCAACTGCTCATCGTCGATGATGTCGCCGACGGTGTCCTTGGCTGCGCCCTTGACGCGCTGGCCGAATGCCGAGACTTCCTCGCCGAGCGTGCCGTCTTTGTTGCCTCGAGTTTCCACGTTGACCCCTTTCGCCGTGCGTGTGTACGCACGGACGGCAACAGTCGTGCAATCGGCGTTCCGCTCGAACGGAGGAAAAGTGGCGCGTCTGCGAGCGGTTCGATCGAATTGTTCGTTGCATGGCTGATTTAGGTCGGCGTGGTGGGTAGAATTCTCCGGAATGACATCCGTTGAGCAGCTCCTTCAAAACAACCGGTCTTGGGCCGCCGAGCGCATCAAGCGCGACCCGACGTTCTTCATGCGTCTCGCGCAGCAGCAGGCGCCCGAATTCCTATGGATTGGCTGCGCCGACAGCCGCGTCCCCGCGAACGAGATCGTCGGCCTCGATCCCGGCGAGTTGTTCGTCCACCGCAACGTGGCGAACGTTGTGGTACATACCGACCTGAATTGTCTGTCGGTGCTGCAGTTTGCCGTCGACGTATTGAAAGTCAAACACGTGATCGTCTGCGGGCACTACGGGTGCGGCGGCGTGCGCGCCGCGCTCGAGCCCGACGCACACGGCCTGATCGACAACTGGCTGCGGCACGTGCAGGACGTCGCACGCGCTCACGAAGTCAAGCTGAATGCGATCCCGTCGTTCGACGCCCGCGTCGATAAATTGTGCGAGTTGAACGTGATCGACCAGGTCCAGAACGTCGCCCGGACCACCATCGTGCAGGACGCGTGGCGGCGCGGCCACGGCGTCCAGCTGCACGGGTGGATTTACGGGCTCAAGGACGGTCTGATCACCGACCTTGGCATCACCATCGATCGCTAGGCCATCTCCTCCGCGATCTGGCCGCGCTCCGACTTCGACGACGAGATGATCTTGCTCTGCAGGTGGCTGGGCACCTCGTCGTAGTGCGAGTACTCCATGTGGTAGGAGCCGCGACCGCCCGTCACCGATGTCAGGTGCTGCTCGTAGGTGAGCATTTCAGACATCGGCACTTGGGCTTTGATGATGGTCGTGGCGCCGCGCGCCTCCATGCCTGAGATTCGGCCGCGCCGTCCGTTGAGGTCGCCCATGAGATCGCCGGCGTGGTCACCGGGCGCGTAGATCTCCACGTTCATGATCGGCTCGAGCAGCGTCGGCTTGGCGCGGCTCATCGCGTCCTTGAACGCCAGCCATCCGGCGGTCTTGAACGACAGTTCGTTCGAGTCGACATCGTGATACGAGCCGTCGTAGAGCACGACCCGGAAGTCGACCACCGGGAAGCCGGCGAGGTAACCGCGCAGCCGCGACTCCTGGATGCCCTTCTCGACGGCGGGGATGAACTGACGCGGGATCGCGCCGCCGAAGATCTCGTCGACGAACTCGAATTCGCTGCCGCGCGGCAGCGGCTCCATCTTGATTTTGCAGTCGCCGAACTGGCCGTGGCCGCCGGTCTGTTTCTTGTGGCGGCCGTGCGCCTCGACGCGGGCGGTAATGGTTTCGCGATACGGGATGCGGGGCGGTTTCAGCAGCACGTCGACGCCGAAGCGGCGCTTCAACTTCGCGACGGTGACCTCGATGTGCATCTGCCCCTGGCCGGCCAGCAGCAGCTCGTGGGTCTGCGGATCGCGATAGTACTTGATCGTCGGATCTTCTTCTTCGAGGCGGTGCATCGCCGTGCTGATCTTGTCCTCGTCACCGCGGCTCTTCGGCTCGATCGCGTATGACAGCACGGGTTCCGGGAACGCGATCTTCGGGAAGGTGATGCCCGCGGCCTTATCGGCGAGCGTGTCGTTGGTGCGCGTGTCTTTCAGCTTGGCGACGGCGCCGAGATCGCCGGCCTTCAGTTCCGGCACGTTCGTCGGGGTCTTGCCCTGCAGCGCGATCAGGTGACCGAGCCGTTCCTGGATGCCCTGGGTCGCGTTGGTGGCGGCGGCATCCGCCTTGACGCAGCCCTGGTAGACACGGAACAGCGTGATCCGGCCGGCGAACTGATCCGCGACCGTCTTCCACACGAACGCGGCGTACGGAGCCTTCTCGTCGGCGGCTCGGGTGACAGGCTCGCCGTTCGCGATCGCCGTAAACGGCCGTTCAGCGGGCGAGGGCAGATACGCCAGGATCGCATCCATCAACATCTGCGCGCCGATGTTCGACAGCCCAGACGTGCAGACCAACGGAAAGATCTTCGCGGCCTTGGTCGCCGCGGCCAGTCCGCCGACCAGCTCCTCCTGGGTGAGGGTGCCGGCTTCGAAGAATTTCTCCATCAGCGCTTCGTCGGCTTCGGCGACCATCTCGATCAGCGCATCACGCGCCGCGTTCGCCGCATCGGCCATCTCGCCGGGAACGGCGGTCTCGGTGGGCTTGCCGGAGCCGTCAGCGGAGAACGTGTACGCCTTCATCGTCACGAGATCGACGACGCCGGTGAATTTCTTTTCTTCACCGATCGGCAGTTGAATGGGAATGACGGTGCGGTGCAGCGTGAGCCGCAGCGAATCGAGCGTACGCTCGAGCGACGCGCGCTCGCGATCGAGCCGGTTGAGCACGATCAGTCGCGGCAGCTGCCGTTCCTCGCACGCCGCCCACGCTTTCTCGGTCTGCACTTCGACGCCGGCGACCGCATCGACGACCACCAGCGCGCCGTCGGCGATGTGGATCGCGGCGCGTGCGTCGGCGAAGAAATTGCCGAATCCGGGCGTGTCGATCAGGTTGATTTTGGTCTTGTTCCACTCCGCGTAGGCGAGGCTCGCGGACAGCGTGTGTTTGCGGGCGATTTCTTCGTCGTCGTAGTCGGTAACGGTGTTGCCTTCGTCGACCTTGCCGAGGCGGTTGACCATGCCTGCGTCGAATAACAAGGCCGACACCAGTTGTGTCTTGCCAGATCCGCCGTGACCGACTACAGCCACATTGCGGATGCTGGCAGCGTCATAGACCTTCATAGGCGGGACCCTCCCGAGGGCGCTCACAGACGCCCGATACGGCGCAGTCTACACCCACGGGGCGAATGCCGGATCCCGATTCAGGCGGACGCGGGTACCGACGCTCGGCGCCGCTACTGCCGACGGTAGAGGTTGTCCACGCGGTCGAGGTGCTCGCGAATCAATCGTTGATTGACCGTGCGGGTGGCGCCGTCGACGGGCACCCGCCGTCCATTAGGCTCTTCAAACAGGGTATAGGCATATTCGCGCCAGTTGAGGAGGTCAGAAATGTAGAGGAACCGCCCGTTGCGCCGCAGCATGCCGTATGTGGAACCGTAGCTCGACATCACCAAGAAGTTATCGCGCCGCCTCGGTTGCGGCTCGCTATCCGGGTCGACAAACAGCGGCGCACCGAACAATGCTCCGGGCCGCCTCTCGGGCTGCCCAAACAGCGTCAAGAACGTGGGCAGCAGGTCGTAGGGAAACGCAATCCGCGACAGATCGGTAGTGACTGTCGCGCGAAAGCGCTTTGGCAGGTGGACGATCAACGGGACGCGAATCGCTTCCGGAAACACATAAAACTGGTGCCCCCAGCGGCCCTCGTCGCCGAGGTCATCACCATGATCGCTGGTTAACACGATGATGCTGTTGTCATAGAGGTTGTGCGCCTTGAGAAAGTCCACGAACAGGCCGAAGCACTTATCGATCCGCTCGAGGCGCGTGGCGTACGGCGCATAGAAACCGGGATAGGTTCCCTGACCTTCTCGACTGTTCGCGTGCGTATTGATGATGTGCACGTTCATCGGCGATAGGTACGCGAATAGCGGCGGCGCGGCCGGGTCCCGATTGGACAACCGCTCCTGCAGCGACTGCAGATTGCGGCACATATCGGTCTGCACGCTCGGGATCTCTGGATCGAGAAAGGTCCGGTGCGGATTCGGCTTCAACAGCGTCGCGACCGTGAAGTCGTTGATGACCCAGTCGAATTTTGCGCCGACGATCAGCGGCTCGAGCCCGTTGATATCGGGGAAGATACGCCCCCATCCGCGCGTCACCTCGCTGCCCGTCCAAATTGATGGCATGGACAACCAGGTGCCGCCATAAGGGGTGAACGCGTTGCGAAACGCGTAACTGTCCCGGGCCCAGGCGCCAATCGAGGGCGTGAAAGTGACTTGCGGATTGTACGCGGACAGATAATCGCGACGGAGGCTGTCGACAACCATCATGAACACGTGCGGCGGCGTTGCCGGTGGCGGGACCACGTTGCCGACGAACGTGTTCTTTGGTACGGCGGGATCCAGCGTCGATTGCCGCGCTTCGGCCGCAACCACACCGCGGAAGTAGCTGGTATCGAACGACGGCTGGTCTATCAGTCTTTGCGCGGCGACGTTGGCGAGCGGGTCGACGGGCGCCAGTCGATCCACGAGCACTCGGGCCTCGAGTCGGGCGTCACCGATACGCCGCGCCAGCGCATCAGCGGCATGTGGAGCCGCGAAAAGCGCCGCGGCCGCGATGGTTGGCGGGGCGATGGTCAGCATCGGTGACCAGCGCCTGGCATCCCCGACCGACCAGACACCGACAAATGCGCCGAAAACGACCGCGGCCTCAGCGACCGCGATCAACGAATGGAGAACGTACGCCCAATCCATCTGCTCGATGCGGGCGATCGCGCTCGCTGCGCCAGCGATGGCGACCAGAATCGTGATCGCGGCGGCGGGTGCGCTCGCGCCCGAGATCGACGTGAGGTGCACGATGCCGCCCGCGCCGGCGACAGCCGGCCGACGAACGCGAAGTCCCGACCAGACCATCGCCGTGGTCAACGCCAGGCCGCTGGCGATCAGGGCGGCGTCCGCTGTATCAAATCCGAACGACGGTAAAACTGCTCGCCTCCACAGCTCCCCAACGGCAACACCGCCGGCGCCCGCCGCGAGGTACAGCTCTGTCGCGAACGGATTTCGCCGTGTCGCCGCGAACGCGGATACCAATCCGAGTACGGCGAACACGATCATCAACGCCGCAACATCGACAATCAAAGCGATGAGCGCGGTTGCCGCCCATCCAGTGCCGTCGAACATCGTGCGTCCGCCGAAATACGTAGTCGCTACATGGACGGCCCACAGCAGCACCGCCGTCGCCAAGCTTGCGACCAGCAGCGTGCGCTGGCCGGTGTTGGCAGCCCCTGCAACGCGAGCCTCCGGCAACCCGACTGCGAGGTGGTCGATAACCGACAGCCACACTAAAGGCAGCAGTGCCCCGGGGACAACGGCGACGCTTCGCGATTGCGCGTTCAACATCGCCAGGAACGGCGTGCCGAGAAGATACACACCGACAGCGCCGAACACGACGATGTAACCAATCGCGGCGAGGCGCGCGCCTCGCCGCGGACCGCGAAGGTCCGGTATCAACGTCGCCGCGCTGGCCAAGTAGGCGAGCCAGTAAAAGGCGTGATGCCAGACCACGAACGTGGTCAGCTCGGAAAATAGCCGTGGGGTCACGAACATGTCGAAGGCGAAAGGCGAGTAGGTCGTTACCCCGTACCCCCACGTAACGAGGAAGACCGCTGAAGCGATCAGGCGGCCGCAGAGAAACAGCCGGTGCCAGGTCACTGGTTCTTGGCACCTAGTGCAGCCATCATGTCTAGAATGGCGCGCCGGTTGGGCTGCAGAGCGAGTGCCCGTTCTAGATGGTGGCGGGCCGCATCGCGATTGGCAGGGAGTAGCAGGCGCGCCAGCCGCACGTGAACGTCGGCATAGTCGTTGTCGACGGACAGGATGCGCCGATACACCGCTTCGGCGTCCGGCTTCCGCCCGGCGGACTCATAGAGCGAGCCGAGATCGGCCAGCAGCTCGAGGTCCTCTGGGACTGCCGTTGCGCATTGCTCGAACCGTGGAATGGCGCTGACATCGGAGGGTGGCCGATCAGCGAGAAGCAGGCACTCTTCGGTAGACGATCCCTCCGAGGTCTGCGGCAACCGCACCGGCAAGACCAGCACAAGACCGATGAGCACCGCCGCCGCGGCTGCGACTCGTGCGCGCGGGGGTGTCGACGTCGTGCTGGGCGAATTCAGAGTGTGGCGATTATACGCCCGAGATCATTCGTAGCGCAGCGCCTCGATCGGATCTAGGCGCGAAGCGCGCCAGGCGGGCAGCATGCCAAAGAAAATCCCGATGCCCGCGGAGAAGCCAAGGCCGAGCGCGAATGACCACCATGGCAGCGACACCGGGAATCCCGAGACGAGATTGACGAGCAGGCCAATCGCGCTGCCCATCACCACGCCGAGAATGCCGCCGACGCTGGTGAGGACCGCCGCCTCGATCAGGAATTGCACCAGGATCTCCCGCCGGCGCGCTCCGATCGCCTGCCGCACGCCGATCTCGCGCGTCCGTTCGGTCACCGAGATCGTCATGATCGCCATGACGCCGATGCCGCCGACCATCAGTGCGATTGACGAGATCACGACGAGCGCCAGCAGGATCGCCGCAGAAATCTGATCCCACACCGCGAGGATCGCGTCCGAGGTCACCAGGTCGAAATCGTTGGGCTTGTCGAGCGTCAAGCCGTGGCGGATGCGCATGATCGTTTCGATTTCGGCCATCGCCTCCTCACGGCTCACGCCGTCTTTCGGCAGCACCGCGATCATCACCGGAATCCCAAACGGCCCGCGCTGCCGGGACTCGTTGCCGAACTGCTTTCGAAACGCCGTGTACGGCACGATTGCGAAGTCATCCGCGCCGGAAAATCCGCCAGGGGAAGGACGCTTTCCGATCACTCCGAGGATGGTGTACTCGACATTGGCGACGCGCACCGGCTTGCCGATCGGATCGATGCCTCGCTTTTCGAACAATGCCTCGTAGACGCCATAGCCGACGACGGCGACCGGCCGGGCGCGCTGCACTTCCTGCTGCGTGAAGGTGCGGCCGGCGTGCATCTTTGCGAAATTGATCTCGACGTAGCGTTCCGTCGTGCCCATGATCGGCATCGGCCGCGTGCGCTCGCCTCGATAGAACACCCGCTGGACCGCCGCCTGGCTGCCGGGGCCGCCGCCGCCAACCCAGATGTCGACCATGCCCACCGTCGTCGCCAGTCGCTCGATCGCCTTCATGTCCTCGATGGTGATGTTGGGCCGGCGCATCAGCTCCATGAACGAGGCGCCCGACGAGAAACTGGCGATGCCGGCCTTCTGAACAAAGATCGTGTTGGGTCCGAGCGAATTGATCGATTCACGCAGCGAGCTGTCGAAGCCTCGGATCAGCGAGGTCATGCCGACGATGGACGTGACGCCGATCACGACGCCGAGGACCGTCAGCGCCGACCGCATCTTGTTGCTGCGCAGCGTGTCGAACGCCATGGCGGCGGTTTCACCGAGCAGCGCCACCTGTTTGCGGAATGCAGACATCAGCCTATTCCCGCCGCAAGGCTTCAATCGGATCGAGCATGGCGGCGCGCCGCGCCGGCATCCATCCGAAGAACAACCCGACGGCCGCGGTGATCATCACGCCGAGCGCGACCGACCAGAGCTCGACCGATGACGGCACCGGCGTGAACGACGCAATCAGGGTCGAAAACATCGCGCCGAGAGCGATCCCGATGATGCCGCCGACCATCGACAGCGTGATCGATTCGGTCAGTACTTGCGACATGATGTCGCGGCGCTTGGCGCCGAGCGCCTTGCGCAGTCCGATTTCGCGCGTCCGCTCGCTCACCACCATCAACATGATGTTCATGATGACGATGCCGCCCACCAGCAGCGAGAGGCCGACGATGCCGACCAGGACGACCGCGATGCCGGCGGTCGCCTGCTGGAAGATGCCAAGCACCGAATCGGATGCGACGACGCCGAAATTATCCGGCTCACTGGGTTTGAGCCCGCGATCGACGCGCAGTGCGACGCGGGCTTCGTCCCGCGCGTAGGCGGCCAGCGCAGCATCACGCGGCTTCACCAGCAGCGCCAGTGACTGTCGGGTCCCGAACAGCTTTTGATAGCGGCCCAGCGGGATCACGACGTACTCATCCATCGACTGGCCGAAGGACGCGCCCTTCTTCTTGCTGACGCCGACGACCGTGAACGGCACACCGGCTATGCGGATTTGTTTGTCCAGCGGATCGACGCCGTTGAACAGCCGATCGGCGATGCCCCATCCAATCAGCGTCACCGGCCGCTTGCGCGTAATCTCCGTGGGCGTCATCATCCGGCCGACCTCGGCATCGAACGTCGCGAAGTCGAGATACTCCTCACTGACACCCTGCACCTGAACGGTCTCGAGCTCTTCGTCGCGGTAGGCGACGCGCGTGCGCGTCTGTGCCTGAGCCATGATCGAGGCGACCGACGTGGCAAACCGCTTGATGGCGTCGGCATCTTCCAGCGTGACCAGCGGGTTGTTGCGCATCCGCTCGAAGTCGTCCTCGTTTTGGGTAATGCCCGTTCGCTGGATGGTGAAGGAATCTGCGCCAAGGTCAGACACGATGGCGTCGCTGACGGCGGCGTTGACGCCGGTGATCAGCGCGACGACGGTGATGATCGACGACACCGCGACGATGTTGCCGAGCAGCGTCAGCATCGACCTGAGCTTGTTGGCCCAAATCGATGCGAGCGCCAGCAGGATGGATTCGAACAGCTGCGCCATGACGCGGCTACTTCGCAGCGGCTCCGGCGCGCGGCGCGATTTTCACGAGGTCGCCTTCGTACATGCCGCGGACCGACTCGAACGGCCCTGTGATCACGACGTCACCTTCCTTCAACCCGCTGAGGATCTCCAGATAGCGCTCGCCGGCGATGCCGGTCTTCACCGTGGTGAATGCCGCCTTATTGTCCCGTAACAGGAACACGCCTTCCACTTCCTCGCGCTTTTCTCCCGGCTTGAGCTCGACGGGGGCGGCCACCGGCGCCGGCCGTGGCGGACCAAACCGGAACCGCGGCCGCGGCGGGCGCTGCTCGTGCACGACATTGCCTTGAGCGTCGTACAGCAGCTCGCGCACCGTCAACGCCTGAATCGGCACCGACACCACCTGCTTCCGGGTCGCCGTCGTGATCTCGGCGGTGCACGTGAAGCCCGGCCGCACTTCCGGAATCTGCCCCTCGATGGTGACCGTGACTTTGAAGTTGGTCGCCGTGCGTGTGGTGCCGCTTCCGGCGGTCTGGATCGGGCTGTTGCCGATTTCGGTGACGTAACCGGTGAATTTTTTATCGGCGATCGCATCGATGGCAATCGTGGCGCGTTGCCCCAGCTGCACGAACGGAATGTCCGTCTCGTCGACTTCGACTTCCGCTTCGATCACCGACATGTCCGCAACGGTCAGCAGCACGGTGCCGGCGTTGTTCATCGTACCGACGACGACGTTCTCGCCTTCTTCGACGTTGCGGCGCGTCACGATGCCGTCGAACGGCGCTTCGAACCGCACCTGTGCCAGGGTGTGCCGGCTGCTGGCGAGGCCGGCTTCCTGTTGGTTCAGCTGCGTTTCGCGCGTTTTGATCTCCTGCTCGCGAGCCTTCAGGTCGCTGTCGCGAACTTCAACGTCCGATTGCGCGCGTTCGAGCGACTCCCGCGTCGTCAATCCGGCACTCCACAGCTCCTGCTGCCGTTTGAGATTCTGGCGCGCGAGTTCGAGATTGGCGCGCGCGCTTTGCAGGGCGGCTTTCGACTGCTCGAGCGAGGTGCGCGCGCCGGCGACCGCGGCGATGTCGCGACGAACGGCGGCTTCGGCGGTCACCGGGTCGATCTGCAGCAGGAATTGCCCCTGCCGGACGCGATCGCCCTCCTGCACGCCGAGCCGCGTCACGCGGCCCATCGTCTGCGCGCTGATGTTGACGGTCTTCTTCGGCTCGATCTTTCCGGAGGCCGACACAATCGCCTCGAGATCGCGCTTCTGGATTGTTTCGACCGTCACCGTGATGCCCGCATCTCCGCGCCGCGCGTACGCCGCGCCGGCGCCGCCGGCAGCCACCACCAGCACGATCAGAATCCAGAACCATTTCTTGCGAAGCACTTGTCCTCCTCTTACGACGAACCCTGCCCGAGTACTGCAAACGCCGCGGCGACAGCCGCCGCCACGCCTACATAGACGACCAACAACCGCCAGAAATATCGCGGCCATGGTCTGCCGGACGCGGCCGCGACGCCGACGGCCATCAGCCAGATCCACCACACACCAAACACGTCGATGGTGCCGAACAGCCGTGCGGGCCAGGTCCCCTCGTCAAACCAACCGAGCATCCCCGCGAGATTGAACGGACTCGTCAACGACTCGTAGAGATAGTGCACGGGCGTCGCGAGGATCTGCTGCGCGGCCAGCACCACCGTCGCGTGCACCGCGATCGCCAGCGCTGTGACGTACGACAAATGTGCGCCGTCGATTCGCGCTAGCAGCATCAATCCCGCCGCCACCACGAGGGTGACTTCCGGGGTCACCAGCAATCGGCCCCCGCTCGTCAAATATGTGAGAAGCGGTGGGTTCGCCTGCAATCGGGCGTACTCCGCATCGTCGACTCGGGTTCCCAGCGCTTCGGTAACTCGCACGCGCTCGTCAACGAGCGCCTGGCGGCCTACTGGTGTCGAAAGAAGCAGGCCGCCACATAGCAGAACGACGACCAGGATGACGATCCACGTCAGGATGAAGGATGGGTCACGCACTACCTCAGCCATCGTGGTGCGAGGCTGGAGTACGACACCCATCACACGGCGCATCTAAATTTCCTTTGCCCAGAAATACGATGATGGACGAGCATTGGTTTCCTTCGGTGCCTCTCAAACCGCTGACTGCGATAGACTTTTTGTTTCAAACGCCTGTGCGCTCAGCGTTGTTTTTGCTGAATCAAAAATAATATTTCATGTCGACAAAGTTCCGCAACACCGTATCGCTCGCGATTCTATTGGCGATTTCGGTGCCCGGCCGGGCTGGTGCGCAAGTCGAACTTGGCACGCGTGCATCGGGCATGGCGGGCGCCTTCGTTGCCGTCGCCGATGATGCCTCGGCGGTGTATTGGAACCCGGCGGGGATCGCGACCGGCTCGCTGATTAGCGTGATCGTCAGCGCTGGAAGCGGCACGTCGGCGCCCGGCCCGCCGGAACCGGCCAGCGGGGAACGGAGCACGGGTCGAATCGTCGCCTTGTCGGCGACGGCGATTGGGCTTGCATACTACGGGCTCGGGACGTACGGTACCAGCGCTCCCGCCCCTGCAGTGACGGGCCTCCCTGGCCGAGAAGATGTGAGGCGCAGTGTGCACGCTGTCACGACCTCAGTGGCAGCGGTGTCGCTGCTTCAATCGCTCAGCGAGCATCTTATTGTAGGGGTAACGCCCAAACTTATTCGCGGCAGCGCCTTACTCGGCGAGTCGACGGCGCTTGACGTGCACGATGCCTTGGATGCCGCGCGCGACTTGCGGGGGCCCGCGTCGACGCGATTCGACGTCGACGCCGGGGCGATGTTTTACGCGAACGGGGTACGTGTCGGGATTGTCGGCCGCAATTTGACGGCACCGTCGTTCGACCAGAACGGCGTAGCGGAGAACGAGATCGAATTAGGTCGAGAACTGCGGATCGGCGCTGCGTGGGGCTCGGGCGGAACCGGCACCGCGCGGCTGGTGATCGCGGCTGACGGCGATGTGTTGGCGCGTGACACGCCGCTGGGCGCCCGGCGCGACCTCGCGGCCGGCGTTGAGACGTGGTGGCGCGACCGACGGCTCGGCTTGCGCGGCGGGATCCGCCAAAGCACGATCGGCGCGGCGCGCGCCGCGGTGGCCGCGGGCGTCTCTGCCGGATTGTCACCGGGTCTGCTGCTAGAAGCGCATGCGGTGCGCGGACAGGATGGCGAACGATCATGGAGCGTCGGCGCACGGATGTCGTACTAAAGCGGGTGCCAAGGGTGCCACGGTGCCAACGGCGGCGTAGCAGGAAATAGAACGACGAAAGAACGAAATGCCGGTTCGAATCGGGGAATTGCTTCTCAAAGAGAAGCGCATCACGGCTGAACAACTCCAGGAGGCCTTGAACTACCAGCGCACGAATGGCGGCAAGCTGGGCGCCAATCTCGTGAAGCTTGGCTACGTCAAGGACGAGGAGATCACCGCGCTGCTGTCGAAGCAGTACGGCGTGCCGTCGATTGCCCTGAATCAATTCGAGATCGATGCGGCGGTGATCAAGCTGGTGCCCGCCGAGACGGCACGGAAGTATCAAATCGTGCCGCTCAGCCGTGCCGGCGCGACGCTGACCATCGCGATGACCGATCCCACCAACGTCTTCGCCATGGACGACGTGAAGTTTATGACCGGCTACAACGTCGAACCGGTGGTCGCGTCGGAAACCGCGGTGCTCGATTCGATCGAGAAGTACTACGCCGGCAGCGTCCCGGGCGAGAAGCCGAAAGCCGGCGGACCGATCGTGCAGCAGGAGGTCCCCGGCGAAAGCGCGCTCGAAGCGGCGACGCGCTCGCTGAGCGACATGCCGGCGATGATGGCCGACGCCAGCGACGTCGAGGTGCTCGAAGACCTCGAAGAAATCAGCGCCGAGATGCTGACCCGCCAGGGCGAGGAGGCGCCGGTCATCAAGCTGGTGAACGTCGTCTTGATGTCGGCGATTTCCAAGGGCGCCAGCGACATTCACATCGAGCCGTACGAGAAAGAGTACCGGGTCCGCTACCGCATCGACGGCATCCTCTACAACATCATGAATCCGCCGTTGAAGATGCGCGACGCGATCACGTCGCGCATCAAGATCATGGCGAAGCTCGACATCGCCGAAAAACGGCTGCCGCAGGACGGCCGCATCAAGATCCGCTTCAGCGACAACGGCCAGGCCAAGGACATCGATTTCCGCGTCTCCTGTCTGCCGACGCTGTTCGGCGAGAAGATCGTGATGCGCTTGCTCGACAAGGGCAAGCTGATGCTCGACATGACGAAACTCGGTTTCGAGCCCGAGTCGTTGAAGAAGCTCGAGACGCAAATCCAGAAGCCGTGGGGCATGGTGCTCGTCACCGGTCCGACCGGTAGCGGCAAGACCAACACGCTGTATTCGTCGATCTCCAAGGTCAACACGCCGGAAACCAACATCATGACGGCGGAGGATCCCGTCGAATTCAACCTGCTGGGCGTCAACCAGGTGCAGGTCCGCGAAGCAATCGGCCTGAACTTCGCCGCGGCGCTGCGCAGCTTCCTGCGCCAGGATCCGAACATCATTCTGGTCGGCGAGATTCGCGACTTCGAGACGGCGGAGATCGCCGTCAAAGCCGCGCTGACCGGCCACCTCGTGCTGTCGACGCTCCACACCAACGACGCCCCGAGCACGATCAACCGCTTGATGAACATGGGCATCGAACCGTTCCTGGTCGCCAGCTCGCTGAACCTGGTCTGCGCGCAGCGGCTGGTCCGGCGCATCTGCACCAACTGCAAGATCGACGACGAGTTGCCGCCGCCGGCCCTCGAGCAGATCGGCTTTCAACCCGACCTCGCCAGGACGGTGAAGCCGAAGAAGGGGACCGGGTGCGACAAATGCAACAAGACGGGGTATAAGGGGCGCGTCGGCCTTTACGAGGTCATGGAAATCACCGACGAACTGCGGGAATTGATCCTGGTCGGTGCATCCGCCCTCGAGTTGCGCCGGAAAGCCATCGAAGAGGGCATGATCACGCTGCGCGGCAGCGGGTTACGCAAAATTACCGAAGGCGTGACGACGATAGAAGAAGTCTTGCGAGAAACGGTGAAATAAATGGCAACCCTTCCGGATTTGTTGAAGCAGATGGTGGAGATGCAGGGCTCGGACCTGCATCTGTCGATTGGCTCGCCGCCGCAAGCGCGTGTGCACGGCGATCTGCAAAAAATGCAGCATCCGGAACTCACGGCCACCGACACCAAGTCCTTGTCGTACGCGGTGTTGACCGACGCGCAGAAAAAGCGCTTCGAGGAGACCAAGGAGCTCGACTTTTCGTTCGGCATTCGCGGTCTGGCCCGTTTCCGCTGCAACATGTTCAACCAGAAGGGCGCGGTGGGCGCCGTCTACCGGCAGATCCCCGAAAAAATCCGCTCGTTCGAGGAGCTCGGGTTGCCGCTGGTGATGGCCAAGCTCGCCGAGCGGCCGCGCGGCCTCGTGCTGGTGACGGGGCCGACGGGGTCGGGCAAGTCGACGACGCTGGCGGCGATGATCGACAAGATCAACGTCGAGCGCCGCGGCCACATTCTGACGGTGGAAGATCCGATCGAATATCTGCATCAGCACAAGAACTGCCTGATCAACCAGCGCGAGATTCACAGCGACACCGACAGCTTCTCGAACGCGCTGCGCGCGGCGTTGCGTGAGGATCCCGACGTGGTCCTGATTGGCGAAATGCGCGACCTCGAGACGGTCGAATCGGCGCTGCGCATCGCCGAAACCGGCCACTTGACGTTCGGTACGCTGCATACGAATTCCGCCGCGTCGACCATCAACCGCATCATCGACGTGTTCCCGTCGCACCAGCAGGCGCAGATCCGCACCCAGCTGTCGCTGGTGATCGAAGGAATCGTCTGTCAATCGCTGCTGCCGAAGGCCGACGGCAAAGGACGCGTGGTCTCGCTCGAAATACTGGTGCCGACCGCCGGCATCCGCAACCTGATTCGCGAAGACAAGGTGCACCAAATCTACTCGGCGATGCAGACCGGGCAGGAGAAGCTCGGGATGCAGACGATGAACCAGTCGCTGGCGACGCTGTATTTCCGCAGGCAGATCACGCTGGAGACGGCGATGAACGCATCCTCCAATCGAGAAGAGCTGCAGGAGATGATCAATCGCGGCGCCGGCGTGGTGGCGGGGGCCGGCCTCGGCCGTCCCGGCGGGCCTCCGGGTGGACGGCCGCCGCTTCGCACGTAACACGTGAACCGTGAAACTTGAAACCGTGAGGTAGACATCCGGCTTCCCCCGGAGACGAGTCATGGCAACGTTTGCATTTTCAGGACGCACGCGCACCGGCGAGACGGTGTCGGGCGAGCGCATCGGCGACACGATGGACGCGGTGGTCGCGGCGCTGCGGCGCGAGCAGATCCAGGTCACCCGCATTCAGCCGACGCAGGCCAAGGCCGGCGCGGTGGCGCAGGCGCGCAAGCTCAAGCCCAAGGGGGTGCCGGCCAAGAACCTCGCGGTCTTCACGCGACAGTTTTCGGTGATGATCGACGCCGGCCTGCCGCTCGTGCAGTGTCTCGACATCCTGGGCAACCAGGAAGAGAACAAGTACTTCGCGCAAGTGATCCTGCAGACGCGCACCGACGTCGAAGGCGGCCAGTCGCTGGCCGAGGCAATGAAGCGCCATCCCAAGGTGTTCGACGCGTTGTTCTGCAACATGATTGCGGCCGGCGAAGCCGGCGGCATCCTCGATACGATTCTGAAACGGCTGGCGGTCTACATCGAGAAGGCCGTCAAGCTGAAGAACCAGGTCAAGTCGGCGATGATTTACCCGATCGCCGTCATCGTGATCGCCGCGGTCGTGATCGGCGTGATTCTGTGGAAGGTCATCCCGACCTTCGCATCGCTGTTTGCCGGTCTGGGCGCTGAGCTGCCGCTGCCGACGCGTGTGGTCATTGCGCTGAGCAACAACCTGATTACCTTCGCACCGTTTCTGCTGGTGGCCTTTTTCGTCGCCGGCTGGGGGTTCCGTTCGTATTACGCCACCGAGGGCGGGCGCCGCGTCATCGACGGCCTCGCGTTGAAGATGCCCATTCTCGGTCCGATCCTGCGAAAGATTGCGGTCGCCCGGTTTTGCCGCACCTTGTCGACGCTGATGGCGTCGGGTGTCCCTATTCTGGATGGCCTGGACATCACGGCGCGGACGTCAGGCAACGCGATCATCGAGGACGCGATCATAACCACGCGCAAGAGCATCGAGCGCGGCGAGACGATTGCGGCGCCGTTGAAGGAAACCGGCGTCTTCCCCGGCATGGTCGTCCAGATGATCGGCGTCGGCGAAGCGACCGGCGCGCTCGACACGATGCTCGGCAAGATAGCCGACTTCTACCAAGAGGAAGTCGATGTCGCGGTCGAGGGCCTGCTGACGCTGCTCGAGCCCCTGATGATCGCGATCCTCGGCGGCGCCGTTGGCGGCATCGTCATCGCGATGTACATGCCGATCTTCGACCTGATCAGCAAACTGACCTGATGCGGGATTCGACGCTGCAGCGGCGCCTCGCGGTCCACATTGCCGTGCGGCTGCTGGTCGCGACGGTGCTGCTGGGCGCCGCCGTGATCGTCCAGCTACGCACGCCGGGCGCGCTGCCGATCGAACCCTTCTACTTCCTGGTCGCCGTCACCTACGCCGTCAGTCTCGGCTTCATCGCGTCGTTGCCGTTCGTCGAGCGGCTGCCCTGGCTGACCGATCTGCATTTTTCGATCGATGCCATCGTCGTGTCGGCCGCCGTCTTCATCACCGGCGGCGTCGAAAGCTTGTTCGTCAGCCTCTACGTGCTGCCGATCGTGGCCGCCAGCATGGTGCAGTTCCGACGCGGCGGCCTGCAGATTGCCGGACTCAACACCATCCTGTTTTTCGGGGTCGTGGTGACCCAGTATCTCCATGTCAATGGCTACCTCGCCGTCCCCTTCGGCGACCTGATCGCCGCCGACTTGCCGCCGGTCAACGTTGCCCAATACACGGTAGCGCTGAATGCGTTCGGCTTTTTCGCGGTGGCGATGCTGGCCGGATCGCTGGCCGAACGAGCGCGGCGCGGCGAAGCGCAGCTCGAACAGGCCACCGAAGAAATCGCCGACCTGCAGGCGTTCAACCAGTACGTCCTCGACAATCTGCTGAGCGGACTGGCGACGGCCGACGCCGAGAACCGGCTGATGACGTTCAACCGCTCGGCGATGCTGATCACCGCTGTTGAGGGCGCGTTGCCGATCGGGCAGCACGCGGCCGATGTCCTGCAGCTGCCGCCGGCGTTTGCCGCCAACCTCGCGCAGGATCTCGCGCGGGTGCGCAGCAAACGTACGGATTACGTGTATCGACAAGGCCAGGGGAAGACCATCGAGATCGGGCTCAGCGTGGCGGCGTTGCCGCTGCCCGACGGTTCGCGTGGCTTCCTGTACACCTTCCAGGACGTCACCGACATCAAGCGCTACGAGCAGAACGCACGGATGCAGCAACGCCTTGCCGCGGTCGGCGAGATGGCCGCGGGCATCGCCCACGAGATCCGCAACCCGCTGGCGTCGATGTCCGGTTCGATGCAGATGTTGAAGCAGGAGCTGCCGCTGTCGGCCGATCAGGCGCAGCTGATGGACATCGTCCTCAAGGAATCGGAGCGGCTGAACCAGACCATCAAATCCTTTCTGGCGTACGCACGCCCGCAGCGGTATTCGATGCAGCCGCTGGACCTGCGATCGATCGTCCAGGAAACGGCGATGTTGCTGCGGAACAGCACCGAGGTCGACCCGCAACACGACGTGGCGGTCGCCGCCGGCGAGGCGCCGGTGATGGTCGACGCCGATGAAGGGCAGATCCGGCAGATCATTTGGAACCTGGCGACCAACGGCGTCCGAGCGATGCCGCAGGGCGGCACCTTGCGCCTGTCTGTGCGCAACGAAGACACCGCCGATGGCCGACGGGCCGTGCTGCTGGTGGAGGATGAAGGCGTCGGCATTCCGCCTGAGGACGTCGATTCGATCTTTCAGCCATTCCGCGGCTCGTTTGGCAAGGGGACCGGACTGGGATTGGCTATCGTGCACCGCATCGTCACGGACTACGGTGGCACCATCGACGTCAAACCGCGACCGGGTCGCGGCACAGTGTTCCGCGTGGCGTTCCCAACGCCGGTGCGCGCGCACGCACAGGCGTCATGAGAAAACCGGGAGCCGGGAGCCGGGAGCCGGGAGCCGGACAATCAGACAAGCCGCGAATCCTGATTGCGGATGATGAGCAGTCGATGCGCGAGTGGATGCGACTGCTGTTCCAGCGCGACGGCTTCGAAGTACTGACGGCCGAAGACGGAGTGGCCGCCCGCGAACTCCTCGCGCGCGAGTACATCGACGTGCTGCTCACCGACATTCGGATGCCGCGTCTCGACGGCGTCGCGCTGCTGCGATCGATCCGCGAGATGGCGCCTGACGTCATCGTCACGATGATGACGGCGCATTGGACACAGGACTCCGAAGATTGGGCGCAGGCGCAGGCGCTCGGCGCGGCCGCGCTGTTCGAAAAGCCGTTCCGTGACGTCAACCTGGTGACGATGCAGGTGCGGCAACTGCTCGAGTCGCGGCGGCTCCGTCACGAAAACGTCGTGCTGCGGAAGACCACGGCAGAACAGGGCTTCGCGGGAATCATCGGGCGCAGTCCGGTCATGCTCGACGTGTTCCGCCTCGTCGAAACCGTCTGCCGCACCAACAGCACCGTGCTGATTTCCGGCGAGTCGGGCACCGGGAAAGAGCTCGTCGCTCGCGCGATCCATTCACTGTCGTTGAGACGCGACCAGCCGTTCGTCGCGGTCAACTGCGGCGCGATGCCGGAGGCGTTGCTCGAATCGGAATTGTTCGGCCACGTGCGCGGTGCGTTCACCGGCGCCGACAAGGACAAGAAGGGCCTGATTGAAGCGGCCGACGGCGGCACGGTCTTCCTCGACGAGATCGGTGAAATGCCGCCCTCGATGCAAGTCAAGCTGCTGCGAGTGTTGCAGGAGCGCAAATACCGCCGCGTCGGCGGCACCGACGAAGCGTCATCGAATATCCGGGTCATCGCGGCGACCAATCGCGATCTGCCGAAACAGGTCGGCGACGGCAAGTTCCGCGAGGATCTGTTCTATCGCCTGAACGTCATCCCCGTCCGGATGCCCGCGCTGCGCGAGCGCGTCGAGGACATCCCGATCATCGCTGAGTATTTCCTGTCGAAGTACGGACGCGAGATGAACAAGACGGTCGACGGCTTCGCTCCGGAAGCGATGACGGCCCTCTGCGCCTATTCGTGGCCGGGCAACGTGCGCGAGCTCGAGAATGTGGTCGAGCGATCCGTGGCGCTGGAGTCGAACTACCGGATCGAGTTCTCGACGTTGCCGCAACACCTTCGCGACGGCCGTCCCGCGACGCCTCGGCCGGGCGATCCCGTCGGCGACACCGGCGCGGGGTTCAATCTCGAACGGCACCTTCAGGACATCGAGCGCTCACACCTCGAGCGCGCGCTGGATCGCGCCGGCGGGGTCCAGACACGAGCCGCCGACGTGCTCGGCCTGAGCTTCCGGCAATTTCGCTACTTGATGAAAAAGCACGCGATCAAGCGCGACTAGCCATGCCGAGGCGCCTGGCACCGTCGACCACGGCGCGCATCGTGGTGATCGCGCTTGCGGCCATGGCGGTCTGCCTGTTGCGGCTTGACGATGTCGCAGGGCTGATGTTGTCGACGACGCCTGGTAGTTCTGTTGGCGAAGGCATTGGCTTCCGGGGAGGGCTACCGGTTGATCAGTTCCGCCACGACTCCGATTCTTCCAAACGTGCCGCTAGGCTTCCCAGCTCTCCTCGCACCGATCTTCTGGCTGAGTCGCGCGTATCGGACAATCTCGTTTGGCTCCACGTGGTCGCGATCCGCGCAATGGGGTCCGACCGGCCGCACAGGGCTGTACGTCGTCGAATACTGAAGAGATAGTCAAACTGCGCACGTGACAAGAACTGGCAGGGGCCCCTGACAGGAATTGTCAGTCTGCGCCGGAAAGCCGGCCTAAGGTTGCGGCCACCTCTGCCGATAAGCCCTATGGTTACAAGCACTTAATCCGTGTACGCCACCGGCGCATCAAGTGGTACGCCAGTTGCTCTACAGCGGGCCAGGACGCACCGCCAAAGAACGAGACGGTCCGGCCTTCAAGCACACAACCCGGTAACCTGAGAACGGTAGGAGAAACACATGCGTATCCGCAGCAACAAGGGCTTCACGCTCATCGAACTGCTCATCGTCGTTGCGATTATCGGCATCATCGCCGCGATCGCGGTCCCAGGCCTGCTTCGCGCTCGCATGTCGGGCAACGAGGCGTCGGCTATCGGCTCGCTGCGGGCGATCAACAGCTCACAGCAGGCGTATGCTTCGAGCTGCGCGAATGGCTTCTACGCGAAGTCTCTGGTCTCGCTGGGCGTGGCTCCGTCGGCCGGCGGCGCGCCCTTCATCAGCCCGGACCTAAGCGCCGGTGCGTCGGTTCAGAAGAGCGGCTACACCGTCACCATGGCTGAGGGCTCCGACGCGGACGACGCCACGCTCGCGGCTTGCAACGGCATCGCTGCCGACGAGCTCGGCAGCTCGTACTACGCGACGGGCTTCCCGATCACCCCCAATTCGACGGGAGTTCGCTACTTCTGGACGAACACGCTGGGCACCATCTATACGGATCTCGCAGAAATCGACGACACAGTTGGCAACGCGGCGCCGGAGGCCGGTCCTACGGTTCTTCAGTAACTCGACGACGATTACGGCTACGAAGGGCGCGAGCAATCGCGCCCTTCGTACTGTACAGGTAGAATCTCACCCATGTCCACGGTCACCGTTGCAGCCAACCGCGCACCTGTATTCACGGCTTTTGCGCTATTGGGGCTGGCGGCATCAGCCGCGTCGACGTGGGTGCACTACAGAATTCTGAACGATCCGACCTACGCGAGCTTTTGCGATGTCAGCTCGACGTTCAATTGCACGGATGCCTACACCAGCCGGTTCGGAGCGTTCGCAAACATACCCGTGGCGCTGCTGGGGCTGTTGTTCTTCGCGGGCGTCCTCCTCCTGATCGCTGTTTGTAGCGCGTCGAGAACGGCGTCGCAGAACCTTCCGGGCTACCTCTTCGCGATCTCCACCATCGCCCTCGCCGCGGTCTTGTATCTCGCCTACGCGTCATATTTCATTTTGAACGTGGTGTGCCTGTTGTGCGTGGGTACCTACGTTGCGGTCATCGGCTTGTTTCTGACGTCCGGAATGGCGTCTCGGAATCCCATGTCTCACTTACCGTCGCGATTGACCAGCGATCTGCGTCTGTTGTTTCGTCACCCCGCCGCCCTTGCCAGCGTGGTTGCCTTCGTCGCCATCGCAGCCGTTGCCATTGCGGTGTTCCCCGAGCAGCGCGTCGAGGCCGCGACGGCCACGTCGTCCGAGCCCGCCGCCCAACCGGCAGCCCCGGCTCCCACGTCGGAGCAGATGAAGAAGCTCGAAGAATATCTGGCGGCGCAGCCGCGTGTGCCGATCGTCGCGCCAAGCGACGGCGCTGCGGTCGTGATCCTGAAGTTCAACGACTATCAGTGCCCGGGATGCGGCCAGACGCATCGTGACTACAAGCCGATCCTCGCCAAGTGGGCCAAACAGGCACCCGGCAAAGTGAAGTTCATCAGCAAGGACTATCCGCTCGAGCGCCAATGCAACGGGTTCGTGAACCAGGACCTGCATCCTGGGGCATGCGAAGCCGCCGTTGCAGTGCGGCTGGCGCGCGAAAAGGGACGTGCCGACGCGATGGAAGACTGGCTGTTCGCCAACCAGCCGGCGATGAACCCGGAAACGGTCAAGAAGGCTGCGGAGACGGTTGGCGGGGTGTCGGCGAAAGAATTCGATTCGCGCCTTGCAGCGACGCTTGAACTGGTGAAGGCGGATGTCGCGCAAGGCGGGCAATTGCAGATCAGCGGGACGCCGACTTTCTTCATGAATGGCATGCGCCTGCCCGGACTGCGCGGCGAGTTCTTCGACGCCGCCATCGCGTGGGAACTGCGTCGCGTCGAGGGAAGCAAATAAGCGGGCCGACTGGCACCCATGCCGGCGATCGAGACTGACGCCCTCACCAAGGACTTTCGCGTCGGCTTCTGGCGTCCGCGTCCGTACCGCGCCCTCGATGCCCTGACCCTGTCGGTTGACGAAGGTGAGGTGTTCGGATTCCTGGGGCCAAACGGCGCCGGTAAGAGCACCACGCTGAAGCTGCTGATGCAGCTGATCTACCCGACGAGCGGCGCGGCGAGGATCCTCGGCAAGCCGGTCGGCGATCTCGCGGTCAAGCAGCGCATTGGTTTTCTCGCAGAGAATCCCTATTACTACGACTACCTGACCGCGGAAGAAGTGCTGTCGTACTTTGCGCGGCTGTTCGGCTATCGCGGTCCGGACGTGCGCGCGCGCGTCTCACGCGTCCTCGACGAGGTCGGCATCGCGGAGCAGCGCCGCCTGAAATTGCGCCAGCTGTCGAAAGGCCTGCTGCAGCGCGTCGGCTTGGCGCAGGCGCTTATGAACGACCCTGAGCTGGTATTTCTCGACGAACCGATGTCGGGCCTCGATCCTCTCGGGCGCCGGCAAGTTCGCGATTTGATTCTGCAGCTGCGTCAGCGCGGATGCACGATCTTCTTCAGCTCGCACATTCTGTCGGACGCCGAATCGCTATGCAGCCGGGTGGGCATCATGGCGCAGGGCCGGCTGGTGGCGAGCGGCCGGGTCAGCGACATCCTGGCGTTCGAGCTCAAGGGGTGGGAGCTCGTCGTCGCCAATCTTGCCGACGATGTGGTGACGCGTCTTGGAGGACGCGTCTCGAGCGCGACGCGGCTGGCAGAAGGGCGGTTCATGCTCAACCTGCCGGCTGCCAGCGAGCCGGAGCGGCTGATCGGCGAACTCCGGGCTACGGGAGCCGAGCTCGTTTCGCTGCATCCGATTCGAGAGACCCTCGAAGACTACTTTGTTCAACAGGTCGCGTCAGCGACGCCACGGACGCTTTAGCGATGCGCATTCTGGCGCTGATTGCCGGCGCGGTGTTTCGGGAATCCGTTCGCGATCGCGTGCCATACGCGATGGTGGTGTTTGCGGTGCTGTTGATGGCGGCGTCGTACCTGATCGCGCAAATGACGGCCGGTCAGGACATGAAGATCATCAAGGATCTGGGTCTTGCCGCACTGTCGCTGTTCGGATTGTTCATTGCCATCTTCATCGGCATCGGGCTGGTGTCCAAGGAAGTCGAGAAGAAAAGCGTGTTCGGCATTTTGAGCAAGCCGATTTCGCGTACGCAGTTCATCCTCGGCAAGTACGCCGGCCTGGTGATGACGCTGGCCGTCAATCTCGGCGTCATGACCATCGCTTACTACGCTGTGCTGTTCTATATGGAGGCAGTGTCGACGCCCGCGCAGCAGGCCGGCTGGCCGGCGCCGGCCGTCGATCCGCGGCTGCTGATTGCGATTGGCCTGATTTTCGCGGAGCTGATGCTGGTGGTCGCCCTGGCGTTGTTCTTCTCGACGTTCGCCGGGCCGTTGATGGCGGCGTTGATGACCATTGGCTTGTGGGTCGCGGGCCACTTCAATGCGGACCTCCGTAACTTCGAGACCGTGGTCGATTCCGCGCCCGTCGTTGCTCTGGCGCGCGCGCTGTATTACGTCCTTCCGAACCTGGCTCCGTTCGACGTCAAAGCGGCGGCGGTTCACGGGATGCCGATCGAGATGGGCGCCGTGGGGTTGACGCTGCTGTACGCGACGGTTTACACGGCGATTCTGCTGACGGCGGCCGCCGCAATTTTCCGCCGGCGGGACTTCAAGTGACGCACGATCCCCGTCCCTCGAATCGGCGCCTGTACGCGGCGATCGCCATGCTGATGGCGGCGTCGATCACCGTGCAAGCCGTGCGCGATCGGCAATGGTCGCCATTTGTGCCGCCGGACCCGACGTTATGGCTGCAGTCGGGAGCTTTGGCGCGACGCATGGCGCTTGGTTTCGACAATGTGGTTGCCGACGCCTACTGGATGCGTGCGGTGGTGTATTACGGTGGTCGCCTTCGGGCAAGCCGCGGCGCGGAGACACGTGACCGTCCGAGCTTCGAGTTGTTGTACCCGCTGCTCGATCTCGTGACCTCGCTCGATCCGCATTTCAAGGTGGCGTATCGATTTGGGGCCATCTTTCTGACCGAGGGTTATCCCGCCGGGCCGG
>DASPNQ010000091.1:0-35105 GCA_035626435.1 Vicinamibacterales bacterium | reverse complement strand
CCAGCGCGCGCTTCTGGGGGGAGGACGCAGTCGAGAAACTCGACAGCAGTGTCGTGCGCCACCCAGATACGCGAAGAGCGAAACGCGCGCCGCAGCTCAGAGGTGGACAACCCGAGCAGGCGCTCGGCGGCCGTCCACACGCGATAAGATTCTCACACTCCGCCAATGTCCGAACGCCCCTCAGTGATGGCCCGCGCCCTGCGGCCGATCGTCAACCTGCGCGACGGCGAAGGACCGACGGCGCTGCTGATGTTCCTGTACTCGTTCCTGGCGATGACGAGCTACAACATCATCAAGCCGATCACGCGTTCGGAGTTCATCTCGAGTCTGGGCGCGGACGATCTTCCGTACGTCACCTTCGCGATGGGCGTGTTGATCGGCGTGATTATGCAGGGCTACACCAGGGTGATTTCGCTGGTACCGCGCCGCTGGATGATTCCGGTCACGCAAGTCGGCATCGCCGGCTTGTTGCTGCTGTTCTGGTTCCTGTTCACGTTCGTAGGCGGTGACTGGGTTGCCGTCGCGTTCTACGTCGTGTCGCTGATCCTGGCGATTCTGCTGATCAGCCAGTTCTGGACGCTGGCCAACGACGTCTACGACCCACGCCAGGCGAAACGCATCTTTGGTTTCATCGGTGCCGGTTCGAGCCTTGGCGGCGCGACCGGGGCGGGCCTGACCGCCTTCCTGGTGCAGTCGGTCGGCTCGAGGACCATGATCCTGATCGCCGCCGGCGTGATGGGCGTGTGCCTGACGATCGTGATGGCGATCATGCGCCGCGAGCGGTCGGCGGGAACATCCGACGCGTCGAAAACCGGCGAGGAAGAAACGGTCAGCGGCGGCGAAGCCTTTCGGATGCTGCGCGCGTCGCGGCATCTGCAGATCATTTCGCTGGTGATCGCGTTCGGCGCGATCTGCGCGAACATCGTCGAGCAGCAAGTGAACATGGCGGTGGCCGAATCGAAGGGCGCGACCAACGCCGACGCGATCGCGGCGTTTCTGGGCCAGTTGATCGTCTATCTGTCGCTGGCCGGCTTCGTCATTCAGTTGACGCTGACCAGCCGCATCCATCGCGTGATGGGCATCGGGTTCGCGCTGCTGATTCTGCCGATCAGCATGGGCGCGTCAGCGACATTGATCCTGTTCAATCGCGCGCTCTGGGCACCCAGCTTCGGCCGGATCCTCGATACTGCGATTCGCTACACCGTCGACAAGACCTCGCGCGAGGTGCTGTTCCTGCCGCTGCCGGCAGACCTGAAATATCGCGCCAAGCCGTTTATCGACGTGACGATGGATCGGCTGGGCAAGGGCGCCGGCGCGCTGCTGATCCTGGTATGCATCAAGGACTGGGGATTCGGGCTCGACTGGCAGCAGCTCAGTTACGTCAGTCTGGTGCTGGTTGCGTTATGGGTGTTGACGTCGGTAGCCGCACGCCGCGAGTACATGCGTTCGTTCCGTCGCAGCATCGAGCGCCAGGATGTCGCGCCGGTCGATCTGCGGTTGACCAACCCTGATCCGTCCACCGTCGAGACGCTGGTCAGCGAGCTGGCGCATCCCGAGCCGCGCCGAGTGTTATACGCGATCGATCTGCTCGAAGCGATGGACAAGCGGCATTTGATCACGCCGCTGCTGCTCGCGCACGACAACGCCGAAGTCCGCGCGCGCGCATTGGCAACGCTCTCGGAAACGGCCGGCGGCCAAGCGGATATCCTGCGAGAACGCTGGCTGCCGGGCGTCGAGCGCGCGCTGAAGGACGCGGACAGCCGCGTGCGCGTCGCCGCCGTGTCCGCGATGGCCGGCCTCCGCGGTGGCGACGCGGCCGACGCGATGCGGCCGTTCATGGCGAGCGCCGATCGCGCTCTGACCATCGCCGCCGCAGCGGCGTTGGCCGACAGCAAGAACGACAGCGACGTGCAGGATGCGGAAGCGACGCTGCGCAACTACGCCGCCGACCTTCGCGAGCAGGGTGCGGAGTGGCGCCTGCAGGTCGCGCGTGCGCTCGGCGACGTCCGCAACCCGGCGTTCAGGCACATGCTCGTGCCGTTGATGTACGACGCCGACGTCAATGTCGCGCGCGCCGCCATCGACAGTGCGGCGACGCTCGGCGCCCAGGATTTCCTGTTCGTCGCGCCCCTGGTATCGCTGCTTCGCAACCGGCGCTTGAAGTCGGCGGCACGAGCCGTGCTGGTCGGTTACGGCGAAGCGGTGGTTCCGCCGCTCGCCTATTTCATGCGCGACCACGACGAAGACGTCTGGATTCGCCGTCACGTGCCGTCAACCCTGGCATGGCTGCCGTGTGCGGCATCGGTCGAAGCGCTCACCGCCGCGCTCGACGACAGCGACGGATTCCTGCGCTTCAAGGCGGCGATGGCGCTCGACCGGATCCGTCGAGCGAACGTCGACCTTGCAATCGATGCAGGCACCATTGGCAGGCACGTCACCGCGGAAGCGTCCCGCGCGTTCAACGCGTTGACACTGCACCATAACCTGTTCGCGCCGGGACCACGGCAGCTCGATCGCAACAGCCTGCTGGCCCGCGCGATGATCGAGAAGTACCAACGCGCCGTCAACAGGATGTTCATCCTGCTCGGGCTGGTGCATTCGCCAGGCGATATTGCCGCCGTCCGACACGGCTTGCAGGATCATGATTCGCGCGTCCGTTCGCGCGCGATCGAGTACCTCGACAACCTGTTGCACGGCGAGGTTCGGAAGAAGGTGCTGCTGCTGGTCGAAGACCTGCCCGCGGAGGAGCGGATCCGCAAAGGGAATGCAATCTACAGGACCCGCCAGCGCGATGTCGAGGACACGCTGGCGCAGTTGCTGCACGACGAGGATCAGGCGATTGCTTCGTCGGCGATCATGCTCGTCGAGGAGAAGGGCCTGTGGTCGCTCGCCGACGATCTCGAGCACATCCTGGCGTATCGCGACGTCCGCGATCAGCACGTGTTCGAGGCGGCGTCGTGGGCACTGGCCGCGCATCGCATCAAATCCGAGGGCCGCAGGGAATTGTGGCAGGAGCCGTTGCCAGCGGCAGAGCTCGCCGATCGATTGCGCTGCGTGCCGCTGTTCGATTTCACGCATGTCGACGAGCTATTCCGGCTGGCGCGGCTCGGCCGGCAGGTGCGATATGAGAAGGGCCAGATCCTCTACGACCGCGGCGAAGTCGTGCAGTCAATCCAGTTCCTGCTCGAAGGGCGCGTGACCGCGACCGGCGCGCACGATGTGGTGGCACCCGCGGCGATCGCATTCGAAGAATTGCTCGAGGGATTGCCGATGCCCGTGAGGGTCGTCGCTACCAGACGGGCGATCGCCCTGTCGGTGACCGCCGACGAGTTTCTTGCTTTGCTCGCAGAAAACGTCGAGCTCGCGGAAGGCATTTTCCGCATGCTGATCGCGTCACACGATCTCGCTGCCGGTCAGGCGGTGATCCGCGGAAACATTCCAGCAGACTTGAAGCATGCCGTTCAACTTCGCACCATCGATCGCGCGATGCTGCTGCAGTCGAGCCCGTTATGGACGCATGCCACCGCGGAGCAATTGTGGCGGCTGTCCGCGATCGCCCGCGAAGACACGTTCGCCAAGGGCGCCGCGGCCCTCAATCGCGGTGGCGAGGCGTCCATCCTGCTCGTCGTGTCGGGCGTGTTGCAGGTCGACGCCGATGGCCCG
This sequence comes from Vicinamibacterales bacterium, assembly GCA_035626435.1. Lineage (GTDB taxonomy): Bacteria > Acidobacteriota > Vicinamibacteria > Vicinamibacterales > UBA2999 > 12-FULL-67-14b. The sequence goes on along the minus strand of DASPNQ010000091.1, from coordinate 31,442 downwards.
CCCATGACAGCCGGCGTCGGCGACATGATCGGCCTGTTCGAGACGCTGGCGGGCACGCGCTGCAGCGCGACCGTCACGGCCGTGGACCACGCGACGGCGCTGCGCATCGATCGCGGTGCGCTGTTCGAGCTGCTGGCCGATCACACCAGCCTGCTTCAGGGCGTGTTTTCGATGTTGCTGCGCCGGTCCGGCAGGACAATCTCGAACACCGTCTCGACCCCCTGAGTACTTCGTGCCGAGACGCTGCCGCCGTGGCGCTCGACGATCGCCTTGACGATCGACAGGCCAAGCCCTGATCCACCCGTTTGCGCGCGCGACTGGTCGGCCTTGTAGAAGCGATCGAACACGTGAGGCAGATGCTGTTGCGGAATGCCCATGCCGCTGTCGGACACGGTCAATACCACGCGCCCGTTCTGACGTGACGCGCGGAGACGGACGCTGCCGCCGGGAGGCGTATGGCGCAGCGCATTCGCCGCCAGATTCTGAATGGCTTGCTCCAACCGATGGGGATCGCCGATCAATCGAATGTCGTCATGCGGCTCGATCACGATCGCGACGCCCTTCTCCTCGGCCGCTTTCGCATGCCGCTCGGAGACGCGCTCGAAAATCTCGTCGACATCGACGTTTTCGTCGGCCATCGAGATGCCGCCCGCTTCGAAGCGCGCCAGATCCAGCAGATCACGCACCAGCCGCTCGATACGTTCGCCTTCCTCCTGGATGACCTTGACGGCGCGCTGCCCCTCCTTCGATTCGGGAACGAACTGCGGCAGCGCCAGCGTTTCGGCGTAGCCGCGAATCGCGGTCAGCGGCGTAAGCAGTTCATGCGAGACGTCCGCGAGCAGCTGCCGGCGCGCGCGATCCGCTTCGACGAGCTGCGCCTGCCGTGCCGACAGCTCGGCCGCCATGCGGTTGAAGGCGGTGGCCACGGCCGCGACTTCATCGCCCCCAATCGCCGGCGCGCGGGCGGACAAATCGCCTTCGCCAAAACGCCGCGCAGCATCCTCCAGCGCACTCAATCGGGCTTGGGCGGGCCGAAAGATCACGAGCGCGGCCACCGCGGTGCCGGCAATCAACAACATCAGCCCGCCGAGTGCGACTGGTGTGCCAACGGCCTCGGCAAATCGCTGGTAACCGGTGAGCGGCGGGACCCACACCACGGCGACGATGGCGTCGTTGTGGTGGATCGGAGCGATCACGGGCCCACGGCGCGCGGGGGCAAACGGCCCGCGCGGCCGGACGGCCGGCGGCGGGCCGACACGAGGTTCTTCACGAGCTGAATTCCGACGATCGATGCCACCGCCCCCGGGCTGACCCGCGCCCTGTCGGCGGCGGAACGGCCCGGGAACGCGAATGCCGCGCGGCGGCTCGGTGCCGGGAGGCGCGATCGACGATCCGTCCGGGAAGATGATCGCCGCCGGCCGATGCAGCTCGTTGACGCGCTGTCGCGCATACGCGCGCAAGTCGAGTTCAGCATCACGAGCGAGCGCGGACTCGAACTCCGACGCCACGAGCTCCGCGAAGTCGCGTCCCATGCGCTCGGGCATGCCGCCTTCCGTTTCGCCGGCGATGTAAATGAACAGCGCGGCCTGCAGGACGAGCGTGATCGCCAGAAACAGAATGAAGCCCACGCCGATCCGCCAGTACAAACTGCGTGACCTAAACATCAGCGCACTTGTATCCGCTGCCCCACACCGTGAGGATGATTTCGGGGTTCGCCGGATCCTGTTCAATGCGCCGCCGCAGCCGCTTCACCAGTGAATCGACGCTGCGTTCGGTGACGAAGGTCTGATCCGGCCAGACCCGTGTCAGCAGCGCCTCGCGGCTGAACACGATGCCCGGCCGTGCTGCGAGCACGTGCAACAACCGAAATTCCTGCGCGGTGAGATCGACATCCGTACCGCGGGCGCGCACGCGACGGCGTGCCGGATCGATGTGCAGGCCGTGAACCTCGATCGGACGCTCCGGCGACGGCGCTTCCACCTGTAATTGCGATCGCCGAGGACGCCGCAGCAATGCGCGGGCGCGCGCGACCAGTTCGCGGATGCCAAATGGTTTCGCGAGGTAATCGTCGGCGCCGCTTTCGAGACCGAGCACCTTGTCGCTTTCCTCGCGCCGCGCCGTCAGCATCAGGATCGGCACGTCCTGATTCGGTCCATCGCGGCGCACCGCCCGGCACACGGCCAGACCGTCGATGCCGGGCAGCATCAGGTCGAGGATGATCAGATCGAATGGCCGTTCGGCGGCACGAGCCACGGCGTCGCGTCCGTCGCCGACGGCGTCGATCTCGAATCCCTCGAGGCCGAGATGAAGCTCGATCAGGTCACGAATGTGCGCCTCGTCTTCGACCACCAGGACCCGTGACACGCGATCAGTTTTTCACAGCTTCGGCCGGACCGCCGTCTTCGCGCCGTTGTCACAGATTTTTCACACTCCGGCCACCGGGTTGCCATCGCCAGGCCGTCTCATATGACAAGCAGGTTAACGAGCTTCGGTCCGGCACCTCCGGACCGGCAATTGAGAGGGGTAATTCCATGACGACACGATTCAAGACGTCCCTTGCCGCCGCCCTCGCGGTGCTGATGATGGCCGAAGCGGCGGCGGTGTTGATGGCACAGGAGGCGCCGCAGCGGCGGCAGCGTCCCGGCATTGGCGCGCCGGGCGGACGCGGCATGCGCGGCCCCGGAGCACCGCTGGCCGGCGGCTTTGGTCTCGGCCCGGGCTTCGGATCGCTGGACCTGTCGGACGATCAGAAGGAGCAGCTGAAGAGCATCGCCGGCAATTACCGTGACGAGGTGCGGGCCGCCCACGACAAGATTGGCGCCGCGCGTCAAGGCATGCGCGCGCTCATCGAGGCCGATGCGGTCGACGAAGGGGCGATTCGCGCGAAGAGCGCCGAGGTCGCCGCCGCGGAGGCCGACTTGCTGATCCTGCAGGCCAGAATCCGCAAGGAATCAATGCAGGTGCTCACCGCCGATCAACTGGCGAAGCTCAAGGAAACCCGCGACCGGCGCGTCCGTCGTCGGGCACAGTAATCATTTCAACGAACCGGGAGACCAGGTCCATTCCTCGCTCCCGGCTTTCCCGTTCAGCGTTCCTTCGATGCGTGCGCGGAGGTTGTTGCCGTCCTTCCAGTAGATGATGCGCTGGGGAAAGTCGTGGGTCGGATTTTCGAATACCACGCGTGTTCCCGATGCCTCCTTGAGCGGAAATGGCGTGGCGGGCGAACGGCCGCCCGGCATCGACAGGTAGACGATTTGATCGCCCTGCTGCTCGATGCGCAGGAACTCGAACAGCAACGTCTTACCCTTGCCGACGTCACGATGCACGCCGATCATCGAATTGCCTTTCGGCGCCGTCCAGTGCTCCTCCATTTCGATGCCACGTGTCGTGCCCGACCAGGATCCGGCGAGCCATGCAAGATCGTGCAACGCCGGCTTGGCCGGTTGCTCACCGCGTGACACGAACGCTGCCAGGGCCGCTGCCGCAAGTAGGAGTTTCATGGTTCGCTAGAATAAGACGGCGCTGCCGGCGCGTCTTGAAGATTTGCGACATGCAGTTCACGATCCACCAACCGCCGCCACTACTGGCTGATTCCGTCAAGGCGATCTGGGTCGCGCGCGGACCACGGGAGGAGTTCGCCGCGCCCGAGCCGATCGTTCCGGACGGTTGCGTCGAAGTCATCTTCAACGTCGGCGGACGTTTCGTCGATGCCCGGACCGGTGAGTTGCAGCCCCGGGTGTTGTTGGCCGGGCAAATGACCAGGCCGGTGATCGCGCTGCCGACTGGAGCCGTCGATCTGATCGGCGTGCGCTTTCACACCGGCCGCGCCGGAGCGGCGCTGGCAATGCCGATGTCGACGCTCCAGGATCGGCTGATCGACGCCGGCACCGTCTCGCCCGGCTTCGTCCGGCTCGCCGACAATCTCGGTAATCTACCGTGCCCGCAACGGCTCGAACACCTGTCGGCGGCGCTGGCAACACTGCTGCGCCCCGTCGACTCCGGCACGCTGAGTGCGGTCGATCAGGCGCTTGCCATGATCGACGGCCTGCACGGTTCGGTCAGCATCGAGATGGTCGCGAAACGGATCGGCGTGACGAGGCGGCAACTCGAGCGCCAATTCCGCGAGCATGTCGGCCTGCGCGCCAAGCACGTCGCGCGCATCGTCCGCATCCACACCGTGCTCGAGATGCTGCGGCGACAGCCGGACCTGAGCGGCGCTGAGATTGCCGCCAGTTGCGGCTACAGTGATCAGGCCCACCTGATTCGTGAATGTCAGGAGCTCGCCGGCCAGACGCCGCAGCGCCTCAAAACGACGACGCGATCGCTGGCGCGGGCGATCAGGGGCCGCGGACCGCGCGTGCCTCGTCCGGTTACTTCGCCCGCAGGAGGCGCAGACCGTTCAAGGTGACGGCGACGGTGGCGCCGGTGTCGGCGACCACGGCGAGCCACAATGGTGCAGCGCCGAACACCGCAGAAACCAGGAACGCGAACTTGGTCGCCAACGCGATTGCCACGTTCTGGTGAATGACGCGCATCGCGCGCTTCGAGTGCGAGACGAGAAATTCAAAATCCTCCTGATGATCGCACATCAGCACGACGTCGACGCGGTCGGCGATCAGCGGCGGCGCGTCGGCGCCCGGCCTCACGGGGGTGCGGCACTGCACGACTACGCCCGCCGCCTGAACGGCTTGCAGCGTCGGCGCCTTCGCCTCGGCGACGCGCTCGAGCGGCCGGCCGCCCTTGAACAACACGCCGCGGCGCGCCGCTGACGTCAGCGCGGCGACGACGGTGACGGGTGTCGAGATCACCAGCGCGCACGGGCAGGCCAGCACCAGGAAGATCAATCCGCGGTAGAACCAGACGCTCCACTCGGCGTCGAACAGCGGTGGCAATACCGCCACCGCGAACGCCAGCACCGTGACCACCGGCGTATATCGCGTCGCAAATCGTTCGATCCAACGCTCGACCGGCGCCGACTCGTGACCGCCGTCATCGCCCCATCCCGGCTCATGGCCAACCAGGTTGGTGATCGCGTGACGGGCGCGATCGATGCTCCAGGCCTCCATCAAGTGCGCGATCGCGAACAGGAATGCGACGGCGGCCGCCTCGGCCCATTGGCCGATGATCGCGGCGCCAATCGCCGACAGGCAGACCAGGACATGCATGTCGAGGCGCCGGAAACGCAGCGACGCCACCGCGCGCGGCACCACCGGCCACAACCCCGTCGCCGCGGACACCGCATACGCGCCGATCGCATAAGGATGATGCGCGTGACCGCCCTGCTCGTGACCGCCGAAGATCGCCTCGGTCCAACTCTCGGCGTAGATGCCGTCGATGATCCAGCCGACCATCAGGATGACGCCGCTCGCCGCGGTCCACCATCGTGCCTGGTCGTGATGATGATCGTGTTGGTGGTGATCGTCGCCGACCACGTCGCCGGCGTCATGCGCGTGCGCGGCAAGACCGGTCGCGGCGACGGCGTCGAGAATCGCCTGGGGCGAGATCGCCGCCGCATCGAACGCGACGTCGACGCGGCGTCCGACCAGATCGAAATTGAGTGACAGGATGCCGCGCCGGGTCAGCGCCTGCCGGATCAACGCCGCTTCGTCGGCGCAATCCATGCCCGCGACGTGCAGCCGAAGCTCAGATCTGTTCGACTGCGGCAAGCACTTCCTCGGCGTGGCCATCGACTTTCACGCCGTCCCACCGCCTCGCGACCTTGCCGTCGGGACCGATCAAGTAGGTCGTGCGTGCCACGCCCATGTACTTCTTGCCGTACATCGACTTTTCCTGCCACACGCCGTACTTCTCCATCACTGCGTGATCCGCATCCGCCAGCAACGGGAACGTGAGGCCGTATTTGTCCGCGAATTTCTTCTTGCTCGCGGAATTCAGCACGCTGACGCCAAGCACCGCCGCTTTGCTCTTCTTGAACTTCGGCAGGTTGTCCTGAAACGCGCACGACTCCTTGGTGCAGCCGGGCGTGTCGTCCTTCGGATAGAAATAGAGGACCACGGGGCGGCCGGCGTAGTCCGCCAGTGAATGCGTGGTGCCATCCTGATCGGGTAACGAAAAGCTCGGAGCCTTTTTTCCGGGTTCAATCATGGTGATGTGGTGGTGGCGCCGCGAGTGAACGGAATCGCCGCATGGGAGCGCCTCGGTTCGGCGCCGCCTTCGACCGTGCGCGCCGCGACGTCCACGGTGATCGCCGCGGCGTAACCGTAACGCACCTCGCCCTTCCGGCCGATTTTCTGAAAGTTGTGGCCGCGGCCAATCAGGTCCTGCAACAGCGGCCGCGGGAAACGATCTTCGATCTCGACGCGCTCGCCGTTTTCGAGCGGGTCGGCGGGGTCGCGGCCCGGCAGAAAACGCGGCGCTTCGATCGCCGCCTGGGCGCCGAGCCTGCCGTCGATGACCCCGAGGATGATGTTGTACACGGTCAGCGGAATCCAGGCGTTGCCGGCGCAGCCGACCGCGAGCTTCGGCACCTCTTCACCATTCGGGCGCTTCTCGAAGACGAGCGTCGGCACTGCGGCCGTCGATGAGCGCATCAGCGGCACCATGCTGCCGTAGGCACCGGGCGTCACGCGGCTCGATCGCAGGTGGTTGTTGTAGAGAAAGCCGAGACCCTTCGACACATAGAAGGTGCCGCCCCAGGTGCTCAGCGTCTGCGTCACCGCGATCATGTTGCCCTCGGCATCCGCGACAGCGAACGACGTCGTCCCCGTGCTGATGCGCGGTGCCGGCGCCGTCGGCGTCACCGCCGCATCGTCCGGGGGCGTGCGCTCGTAGCGCAGCGTCTTCTTCGGATCGATCTTGGCAAACAGCGCCTTGGCGTGCGCGTCGGTGAGGTGTTCCTGATAATCGACCGGCCATCGCTCCGGATCCGCGACGCGGCGCAGCGGATCGCGCACTTTCCACGACTCGATCGCATAGTGGAGATATTCCGCATCGGTGATCGTGCGGGCGCTCGGCCGGGCGGCGTAATTCTCGAGGACATGCAACGACTCGAACATCTGGATGCCCGTCGACAGCGGCGGCCCACCCGCATACAGCGCGTGGCCGCGATAATGCCCGACAACGGGCGCGCGCTCGATCGCTCGATACTGCGCCATGTCCGCGAAGGTGATGATCCCGCCGTTCGCTTCCATGTCGGCGGCGATCTTTTTCGCGATGTCGCCACGGTAAAACGCGTCGGCCCCGCCCTTCTGAATCGAACGCAGCGTCGTCGCGTAATCCTTGTTGAAAAACCGGTCGCCGGGCTTCGGCACCTTGCCGTTCGGCAGATAAATCTTCGCAGCTTCCGGCCACTTTTCCAGGAAGCGCCGGCCTTCGGCAATGCTCGAGGGCAGCCCTTCGTCGAGGATGAAGCCGTCCTCCGCGAGAGTGATCGCCGGCGCGACGAGGTCTTCCCACTTCACCTTGCCGCTGCCGTAATGGCGATACAGGTAATCGAGACCGCCGACGACGCCCGGAATGTTCGCCGCGGCCGGGCCGTCGGCAACGATGCGGCCGTCCTGCATAATCTTGGGATTGTCGGGTGTCGCCTTGATCGGCGTCATGTCCTTGTACTCAACGGTGGTCGGTCGCGACATGCCCTTCAGATACAGCACCGCGGCGCCGTCGCCGCCAATGCCCGATGCTTCCGGCTCGACCACGCCTAGAGCAAATGAGACGGCAATCATGGCGTCGACGACGTTGCCGCCTTTTTCGAAAGCCAGCCGGCCGGCTTCGGACGCGAGTGGATGACCGGACACGATCACCGCGCCGTTGGTCGTGACGACCGGCTTGATGAGCGGCTGCGCCGCGACCATTTCGTCGATGACGGTTTCGAGCTCGGCCTCGTTCTTGGCGGCAATCGCTCGCGGCCGGAATGTGTCACGAGCCTTCGTCCACTGCGCGGCGGTCGCGCCCGTCGAGTAGTACAACGACTGCAGCGTTCCCCAGACGCGATCGAACATCGCCCCGAACAGCGCCGGCGATGGCGCGATGTCCGCGCCGACCGTACCCCCGCCCTCATGAACGGGCAGTGGCGCCGCGACCTTCCACAATTGGAACGCCGCGTTCATCGCAAACAGCGGTGGCGGTTCGGTCTCATTGCGTAGCGGATTCCCGTTGTAGACGGGTTCCGGATCGCGGAGCCCGGCGACCAGGAGCGTCTTGCCGTCGGGTGACCACGCCGGCGCGCCACCACGACGCGACACGAGCTGCGGCTGCGCCGCCGGCTTGGCGCGGGGCAACGGATCTTCATTCGCGTCGGGACGCGGCGGCTCCGCGGTGGCCACCCAGACCGAGCCAATGCCTTCGCGTACTGCATAAAACGCCAGACGCGTGTTGTCGGGCGCCCACGATGGATACGCCTCGTGCCCGCGCGCACGGGTAATGCGAACCGCACGCAGCGGCCTGCCGTCGCTGCCAGCGGACTGGACTGAGGCGGTCACCGGTTTCGGTGGACGGGCGCCGAGCGGAATCGGTTTGGCGATGGCCGCAGGGGGTACCGGCATCCACCACAGATCCAGATCGTCTTCGGATTCGCGCTCGGACACGAACGCGACCTTCGTGCCATCCGGCGACACACGCGGGTAGGTCTCGCTGTCGCCGGTATCGGTTAGTGCGACGCCGGCCTCCCAAACGTCCGCGGCCGCAGCCGGTCTGGCGAGATACAGGTCGTACTGCAGGCTCGGATCGCCATCACGGCCGGCCGGAGGCGCGTCGCGATGCGCGAATACGAGGCGTCCATCGTGCGTCCACGACGGCCAGCGCTCGTCACCTGGCGTCGAGGTCACAGCCATCGGTGCACCCACCGGCGCGCCGTTCTTGAGATTCACGACGTAGATATCGAAGCCGGCGCCGCCGTCGGCGGCAAACGCGAGCTTGAGGCCGTCAGCCGACCACGCAGGCTCTCGCTCGATGACGTGACGATGCGCGGCAGCTCCACCGGGCGCGGGCGACCAGCCGTCGGTCACGGCGCGCGACTGCCTGCCGTCGGGCGTCATGACCCAGATGCGATCGAGATACGAAACGGCAACGCGCTTGCCGTCCGGCGCCCACGCCGGTTCCTGGACGCCGACGAACTGCTGCTGCGCGTGCCCGACGCCAAGCAGCAGCAAGCCGGCCGCGACGGTCGCCAGAATCGCCGGCAAGTGGCGGTGCGCGACAGGACGCAAAAGTCTGAAAGCTGGGAACGTCATGGTGTTCTATCGTTGGGTCAACGCGTGAAGCAGATGTGGCTCGGTCATGCCGAAATGCTCCCAGACTTCCAGGAACGATTCCGAGGGCGCAACCGACGGATCGACAATGCCCAAGTGCTGCAGCGCGACGCCGCTGTTCTGCAGATGACCGGCCGCAAAGGCCGCGAAGCCGCGCGGTCCGGACTGCGGCGTGCCAATCAGGCCATCCTCGAGCGTCAGGACGCGCGTGTAGCGCGACGCGATGTCGTCGAAGAACGTGTCGGCGAGCGGGAATCCGTTCACGACGTAGACATCGACGGCAACGCCCTGTTCCCTCGCCTTGTCGGCCGCGCCCGCTGCCATGAACGACGGTGCGCCCACCGTCAGAATCACCGTCTTCGCATCGCGGTTGCCCCGCAGCTGCGTCACCGGTGTCCACGCATCGGTCGCCTGCCAGATCGGTTCCTGCGTGCCCTGTCGCGTCAGGACCGGCAGGTTATCGCGCGGAATCGCGACGATGTGCCCGCCGTAGTGGGCGGCGGCGTCGCGGATGGCGATGAAAGCGGCGCGCGCGTCCGCGGGCGCATAGAAGCGATGCAGGAACGGCAGGTAGCCGAGCGCGAGGTTGATCCAGTCGAGGCTCCAGCCCGAGAAGTGATCGCGTCCCGTGCACGCCCCGACATGCGAGAGGTGCATCAGCACGTTTAACCCTTCATGGCGCCCGTTGAGGTTGCGCTGATAGCGCCAGAATTCAAATCCCTCACGGGCGATGCCTTCGACAAACGCCGCGAACGTCGCAAACACGTTCAGCTGTGGCTGGTGCCCGGCCATCGACAAGCCGTTGGTCATCAGCGTCGCGGCCTGTTCCTGAATACTCATCTCGATGGCGTGGCCTGGCGGCAGCAGTGCCGCTCCCTTGCCCAGCTTGGTCGATGGATTGAGATCGCAAGACACGAAGAAACACTTGGATGGGTATTTCTTCGCCACTGCCGCATACGCGGCCTCGGATCCGGCGCGCGCGCTAATCCACTTGTCCGGCCCTGGCAACGGAATCGCCGCGACGTCCTGATCGGCGAGAACCAGGTTCGGTGAACCCGGCGCGGGCCGCGCCGGTTCATGGACGACACGCTTCGGCAGAGCCTCGAGGCGTGCGAGCGCCGCTTTTTCCTCGGGGGATAACTGCAGCATCGGGTTGGCGAGCACCGCCGCGTGATCGCGCCCTTTCATCCCGCCATCGTGATGCGCTTCTCCCCCAGGCAGACCGTTGACGAAAAACAGACATTCGAGCATCGCGTGGGGATCGCGGTAACTCATGAGCGAGCCGGGCACCTGCACCTCGCGATCGAGAGCGACGTTGTGCCGGCCGGCAAAATGTTCAGCCTCCGCGGTGATGCCGTGCATCGACGCAAAATCGCGAATGGTGATGGTCGTGCCTGCCGATGAGCCAAAACCAACCGGGTACACCAAAGACGGCCGGCCCTCGCGGGCCAACGCGTAGCCGCGCCGGTAAGCGGCAAACAGCTGCTGGCGATCGTGCAGCGACGGGATCTCGAGAATCTCGACGCCGAGGCTGGCAAGAATCGGCCTCGGATCCTTGTTCATGATTTGCTCGGTGGTGCCCGACAACTGAATGCCGTTGCGATGCATGACGAGCATCACGGGCGCGCCGTGGAGGCTCGCGGCAACCGCGCCGTTCAACGCCTGTCCGGAAATCCACCCGGCGTCACCGCAATGACAGACGACAAACGTGTCCGCGCCGTAGGCGGCCTTGAGGCCCAGCGCCCAGCCGGTGGTGGCCGGCACCGTAATGCCCAGCCGCCCCGAACCGATTGGCGTACCGCCCGGTACCCACAGGACGTGGCCGGCGATGTCGAGGCTGCGGCGGAACTGGTTGATCACCCGCGCTCTCGGCACGAAGCCGAGCGCCGCGAGCGCGCCGTAGTAACCGATGCTGGTATGCCCGTGCTCGATCGAAAACTGACGGCCCCGGTAATCGGCCACGCCGAGCGTCATCAGCAGCGGCGCGATCAACTCGAGACCCCCGCCCAGGTGATCGATGTCGTTGACCTTCGCGAGCGAGATCAGCGATTCGATCGCGATGCGTGCCGCGGTCTTTTCGAGCGCGCCAAGCGCGTGGCTGGTGTCCGCGGACAGCGTTGCCGCGTCCAGATCGATCGCGAACGGCAACACTTCGGAGCGCGTGTCGCCGCGCAGCGACGGCGTGGCCGCCAGCAACGCTTCGTTGCGCGCCTGCTGCTCCTCGAACAGGCGTCGGACCGAATCAGTCTGCGCGGTGCGAATCTCGTTCACGGCTTCGATGCTCCAGACAACTCACCCACCGTAGCGCGGTCGCGAAGGTGGAAATGCGAAAGGAAAGGCAAAAGTTTATCAGTAAAATGGGGAGATGTTCCTGCTGCGCTACCTCTACGTCGTGGCGCTGGTGTTATGGGTCGGCGGCCTCGTCGTCGCGGGCGCGCTCGTCGCGCCTTCGATCTTCGGCGTGCTGCAGGCCTGGAACGCAACCGAGGGCCGGCTGCTGGCCGGTCAGGTGTTCGGCGAGGTGCTGATGCGCCTGACCTGGCTGTCGTACGCGATGGCGGCGATCATGTTCGTCACGCTGACGCTGCACCGGCTGCTCGGCGCGCGGCCGGTCAAGTACGGCGTCCGTGTCGGCATCATGGCGCTGATGCTGCTGATGATGCTCTACACCGGCTTCTGGCTGATCCCGGGCGTCAACGCGATTCAAGCGCAAGTCAGCGTACCGGTGTCGACGCTGTCGGCCGCCGACCCGGTGCGTGTCGAGTTCGATCGGCTGCACGGCCTGTCGAACATCCTCTACTCGATCACCGCGCTGGGCGGTCTCGCGCTGTGCTGGTGGGAAGCAAGGGAATAGCCAAACTGGTGATCTGGTGATCTGGTGATCTGGTGGTTGATTAGTGATGCCGACAATTACCCTCATCCCCGGCGATGGCATCGGGCCCGAAGTGACGCGGGCGGTCGTCAAGGTGCTCGCGGCGGCGGGGTTCACGCCGCAGTGGGAAACCTTCTCGGCCGGCGCCGAGGCGATGAGCGAGCATGGCACCACGCTGCCGCAGGCGCTGCTCGATTCGATCACGCGCAACAAGGTCGCGTTGAAGGGGCCGATCACGACGCCGATCGGCAAGGGATTCACCAGCGTCAACGTCGGGTTGCGCCAGGCGCTCGATCTCTACGCGAACCTGCGCCCGGTCTGGAACCTGCCATCGGTGCCATCACGATTCAGCGGCGTCGATCTGGTGATCGTTCGCGAGAACACCGAAGATCTCTACGCCGGCCTGGAGCACACCGTCGTTCCCGGCGTCGTCGAGAGCCTGAAAATCATCACCGAGAAGGCGTCGACCCGCATTGCGGTGTTTGCGTTCGAGCAGGCGAGGCGCCGCGGACGCAAGAAGGTGACCGCCGTGCACAAGGCCAACATCATGAAACTGGGCGACGGCCTGTTTCTCGAGTGCGCGCGCAAGGTCGCCGCCGATTATCCGGACATCCAGTTCGAGGATCGCATCGTCGATGCCGTATGCATGCACCTGGTGATGCACCCGGAGCGGCTCGACGTGCTGCTGCTGCCGAATCTTTACGGCGACATCGTGTCGGACCTGTGCGCCGGCCTGGTTGGCGGGCTCGGCGTCGTGCCGGCGGCGAATCTTGGCGAGGGCGGCGTCGGCGTATTCGAGGCGGTACACGGCACCGCGCCTGACATCGCAGGCAAGGACATTGCCAATCCAACGGCGCTGCTGCTGTCCGCGGTGCTGATGCTGCAGCATCTGCAGGAAGATCGGAAGGCCGCCGCGATCGTCGACGCGTTGAAGACGGTGCTCGCGTCAGGGCACGTCACGCCCGATCTTGGCGGTTCGGCGACGACGAGTTCCTTTGCGGATGCGATCTGCCGCGAGTTACACTAGCGAGGATCACGCTGTCCAGGTAACTTGATGCGCCCCAACACCATCGTCCAGGCCGTGCTCGCGCGGGAAGACGTCGCTCGATTCATCGAGGGCAGCCACGGCATGAAGGGCGATGCAGCTCGCGATCGAGTGATGCAGTACCTCGACGAGCTGCAGACGACGCAGCGCTACGAGCTGTATCGCGCGCTCGAATATCCGCTGTTGCCGATCCTGCGCAAGATCGAACGCGTCGGCGAGCGGCAGCAACTGGTGATCGACGCGGCCAAGAAGGGCCGTCTCGTCTACGCATCCAATCACCGGAGCCACATCGACTACCTGGTCGAGCCGCTGGTGCTCGACGATGCCGGCGTCCGGCCGCCGATCATCGCAGCGGGCGTCAACCTGTTCGGCGGTCCGCTCGGACTGATTCACAAGCATGTCACCGGCGCGCTGCCGATTCGCCGCAACACGAAAGATCCGGCGTACCTGATCACGCTGAAGGCGTATGTCAGCGAGCTGCTGCACCAGCACGATCTGTTCTTTTATCCCGAGGGCGGGCGCAGCTACAGCGGCGAGCTCAAGCCGATGAAAACCGGGCTGCTCAACGCCGCGCTCGATGCGCAGCTGCCCGGGCTGCGGTTGATTCCGGTCGCGGTCGCCTACGATCTGGTGCTCGAGGATCACGTCATTGCGCGGCAGGGCGTGAAGCGATCGCAGAAGGCCTTCAGCCGCGAGATCGCCGAGCTGGTGCGCTACGCGGTCGGATATCGCAGCCGCGCCTTCGTGACGTTCGGCAAACCGATCGCCATCGACGGCATCGACGCGGAGAACAAGAAGGAAGTCATGGACCTGACGCGCCATGTCCGGCAGCAGATCGGCACCTTGTACAAAGTGCTGCCGACAGCGGTTCTCGCCGCGGCGATGAAGCCGTCCGTGACGCGCGCCGACCTGAAGGCGCGCATCGCAGGCGTCCTCGAAACACTCGAGGCGGTCGGCGCGAATCTGGCCGTCACCACCGCGGATGAGGTGCTCGAGATGGCCACCGAACCGATGGCGACACGCAACATCATCGTGGTCGAGCAGGGGCTGTATCGTGTGCGCGAGCGTAACGTGCTGCGTTACTACGCCCGATCCCTCGCGCATCTGCTCTCGCCGCCCAGCGCGACACACTAATGACCGGTCAGCGGACGACCCGTCCATTCTTGACGAATGGCCGCTTCGAACTTTCGGGTACGCCGGCCGGCGCAGTCGATACGCTGCGCTGATGCTCGACGCGACAGCCAAGGCGCTGTTTCACGGACTGGCGCAAGTGCCAACGCTGCAGCGGCTGGCGTCACGGTACGGGATGGCACCGGGCACCGGCTTCGCGCGGCGTTTCATCGCGGGCGAGACGGTTGAGGAAGCGATCGCCGCGGTGGCCGATTTGCCGTCCAAGGGTCTGCTGCTGACGCTTGATTATCTCGGCGAGAGCGTCGGCAGCGCCGCCGAAGCGTCAGCCGCCGCCGCGGAGTACGTGTCGATCATCGAAAAGATCGTGGCGTCCGGCGTCGAGCGCAATATCTCGCTCAAGTTGACGCAGCTGGGTTTGGATGTCGATCGCGCCACCGCCGTCGACAACATGCGCCGGATCCTCGAGCCGGCAGACGCCAACGGCTTCTTCGTCCGCATCGACATGGAGAATTCGCCGTACACGGACGCGACGCTCGGCATTCTCGAGACGTTGTGGCAGCAGGGCCATCGCAACGTCGGCACCGTGATCCAGTCGTGCTTGAAACGCTCTCCGGACGACATCCGGACGCTCAACGGGCGCGGCATTCGCGTGCGGCTGGTCAAAGGCGCCTACAAGGAGCCGCGGGAGGTGGCCCATCAGAGGAAGTCCGAGGTCGACGCCGCTTTCATCGAGCTGATGCAGACGCTTCTCGACGAGGGGACCTATCCGGCGATCGCGACGCACGATCCGGACATGATCGACGCGACAAAAGTCTACGCCGCGTCGAAGGGCTACGCGAAGGATCGCTTCGAATTTCAGATGCTCTACGGCATTCGCCGGGATCTGCAGCTCGCCCTGGTCAACGAAGGCTACCGGATGCGTGTCTACGTCCCATTTGGAAAACAGTGGTATCCGTATTTCATGCGCCGCCTCGGGGAACGCCCTGCCAACGTCACTTTCGTGCTGAAAAGCCTGTTCCGAGAGCGCGGTTGACAGGCATGCGATACTGCGGTTGAGGTTGCTGCTGGCCCGGAACATGCAGTAACGATTGCGAGCAGTTCTGAAATGAGGACACGATATGGACCTCCGAGAACTTCTGCAATTCAACGCGACTGACACGCTCAAGTTTTTTTATTCGGAGCTGCGCGAAACGAATACCGCGCGTCCCCTTTCACAACTCGAAGCGTTGCACGTGGCGAGCATGCTTTCGCACTATGCCCAGGTGTCACGCTACGCGCCGTCGACGGAGCTGCCCCCGCCGGCCGGTCTGTCCGAAATCGTGGAACGATTCGCGGTGTTCGATGCGCTGTCGGTCGAGCAGCTGCACGATCAGGAGATCATGCGGATCGCCGCCGTCGAATGCCTGTTCGCACTGGCGTTCTTCCCCGCCCACCCGTGGCGCCGCCGCGACTCGCGGTGGCTCGAGGATCACGGACGCACCTATTATCGGCACACCAGCAACCTGTCCAAGACCGATCGCGACAAGGAAACGTTCTGGTTGATGTCACGCAACTTCGTGCTGTGGGTGCGCGCCTGCCAGGAGCTGCAGGCAGACTTGCGCGATCGCTCGTTGCGGTTGCAGTAGGGGCAGGTAGGCAGGCAGACAGGCAGACAGGCAGACAGGCAGTCAGGCAGTCAGCGGCACCAGCTGCGTGCGAGATCGACGAGCGCGTCGCGGCAGGTGACGACCGACTGCGTATCCACCCACTCGTCGACGCTGTGCAGACCGGCGCCGGTGGGCCCGAACAGAATCGACGGGATGC
This sequence comes from Vicinamibacterales bacterium, assembly GCA_035626435.1. Classification (GTDB taxonomy): domain Bacteria; phylum Acidobacteriota; class Vicinamibacteria; order Vicinamibacterales; family UBA2999; genus 12-FULL-67-14b. The sequence goes on along the minus strand of DASPNQ010000091.1, from coordinate 15,382 downwards.
CGGCGTCACCGAGAATCGCGGCGTCGGTCCAGAAGGACATGCCGATTGCGGCTCCGCGTGATGAGGACCCGTGATCGGATACGGCGCCAATTGCCTGCAACATCGCCATCGGCAGTTCGTGGTTCGGCGCCAGCTCGTACGGCGAGCGCGCAAACATCGGCCGGCTCGACGCCTTGAAGTCCGGATCCTCGACGCGCAATCGGCCTAGCAGCTCCTCGACTTCCCTCGCCGCAATGCCGGGTGCCTCGCCGGGGATGGTTCGTCGTTCCATCTGCAGGTGACAGCGATCCGGGTAGCTGCTCAACTCGCGGCCGCCTTCGATCAGCGAGGCATGCAGCGATGCCGTGCCGAGCAGCGGATGCGGATCGCGCGACTGCAGACGGCGGTCGAGTAAGTCGAGGCCGGTCAATACGCGCGCCATCAGGCGGATCGCGTCGCGGCCCTCGCGAGGACGGCTGCCGTGCGCCGCACGGCCCTCGGTTTCAACTTCCACCCACTCGAAGCCTTTGTGCGCGATCGCCACCTGCAGATCGGTAGGTTCGGTGACGACGGCGCCGTCCGCGCGCCATCGGGTGACGAGCGCGTCGGCGCCGACGCTGGCATGCTCTTCGTCGACAACGCATGCGATGATCAATTTGCCGGCGGCGAGGCCGTCGCCCTCGGCAACGACACGGGCCGCGTCGATCATCGCCGCCACGCCGCTCTTCATGTCCTGTGCGCCGCGGCCGTGCATCCGGCCGTTTCTTTCGACCGGATCGAACGGCGCCGTCATGCCGGCGACGCCGACGGTATCGATGTGGCCGCAGAACATCAACGATCGTCCGGGGGCGCGGCCTTCGACCGTACCGACGACGTTCGGCCGCCCCGGCGCCGCCTCCTGGGTTTCAACCTTGAATCCCATACCGCGCATCGCCTCCGCAATCGTGCGCGCGACGGCCGCCTCACCCGCCGCGCCGGGAACGAGCGACGGATTCACCGAATCAACGGCGATCAGGTCTTTCAACAACTCGAGGACTTTATCCACCTGTCTGCCTGTCTGCCTGTCTGCCTGTCTGCCTGTCTGCCTGTCCGCCTGTCTGCCTGTCCGGCCGTCTGCCTGTCTACTTCATCGGCGAATAGTCGGTCGGATCCATGTACACCGAGACAACGCCGCTCAAGATGCGACCGTTCGCCTGGGACTCGGCCGCGACCTTCTTCCATTCGGGATCGGCGCCGAACGCGGCCCAGTTCTTCTTCGCGGCCTCGCGGCTGTCGTGCGAAATGATGTAGATCAACGTGTTGCTCTTGGCCGGCTCGTCCTGCGGCACCCAGTAGCCATGGTTCTTGATGCCGTGGCGCTCGAATATCCGCATCGTGTGATTCCGAAACCGCGCGAGCAGTTCGGGCAACTTGCCCTCCGGCGCGGTGTAGGTGCGCAGCTCGTAAACGCGGTCGGCACTTTGCGCCAGCGCGACGTGCGACGCGTTCCATGAACCAAGCGCAAAACCGACGGCGAGTAGCGCGACGGCGGACACGATCCGGGCCGGTGTGAAAGCAGTCATGACTCGTTTCTCCGCAACCGATCGCGCGGCATGCGCCCCGGCGTGGCAAGCATCATATGCTGTTCATGTGGATGTCGAGCAACAGACGGCGGCGATTGCGCAGGCGGTGCGTGACGCGGGCGGCCGCGCGCTGTGCGTCGGCGGCGCCGTGCGCGACCGCTTGCTGGACCGTCCGTCGAAAGACGTCGACATCGAAGTCTTCGGCATCCCGCAGGATCGTTTACTGACGTTGCTGCAGTCGCTCGGCCGCGTCGAGCCGGTCGGCCAGGCCTTCCCCGTGTACAAGGTCGACGGCATGGATGTGGCGCTGCCCCGCCGGGAGTCGAAGACGGGCCGCGGGCACAAGGGCTTCACGGTCACCGGCGACCACACGATGTCGTTCGAAGAGGCCGCGCGGCGCCGGGATTTCACGATCAACGCAATCGGTTTCGATCCCCTGACGGGCGAATACTTGGATCCGTTTGGCGGACGCGACGATTTGCACCGCCGCACCCTTCGCGTCGTCGACACCGCGACCTTCGCGGATGACTCGCTTCGCGTCCTGCGCGCCCTGCAATTTGCCGCACGGTTCAACCTCGTTCCCGATGAGGAGACGGCGCGCATCTGCCGCGGCATCGCGCTCGACGATCTGCCGGCGGAACGCGTCTGGGGAGAATTCGAGAAACTGCTGTTGATCGCGGAGCGCCCCTCGATCGGCTTCGCGCTGGCGCGGGAATGGGGTGTGATCGCACAGCTGCTGCCCGAAATGGAGCCGCTGTACGCGTGTCCGCAGGACGCCGAGTGGCATCCCGAAGGCGACGTGTGGACCCATACGTTGATGGTGATCGATCAGGCCCGCGCCCTGAATGCCGATCTCGACCGGCCGCGGCTCGCGACGGTGATGCTCGGGGCCGTCTGCCACGATCTCGGCAAGCCGGCGACGACCGCGGTGATCGACGGGCGCATCAAGTCACCGAATCACGAAGCGATGGGCCTCGCGCCGGCCACCAACATTCTCGATCGGCTCAATATCAACAGCCTCGACGGATTCGACGTTCGCCGGCAGGTCCTCGGCCTCGTCGCCGAACACCTGCGGCCGATGGCCTTCTTCAAGGCGCGCGAGACCGTCACGGACGGCGCGTTCCGCCGCCTCGCTCAGAAAGTGGATCTCGAATTGCTCGTCCGCTTCGCGCGCGCTGATTGCCGCGGCCGCACCGGCGCGTTCGATTGCTCCGGCATCGAGTGGTTTTTCGAGCGCGCCAAGTCGCTCGGGGTGGAGCATCGTCCGCCACCGCCGCTCCTGCTGGGGCGGCATCTGATCGAGCTTGGCGTCACGCCCGGGCCGCGCATGGGCGAAATCCTGCGCGCCGTATACGAGCTGCAACTGGACGGCGCCGTCACGACGCTCGACCAGGCTATGCGGGAAGCCCGCTCACGTATTTAGCAAACGCATCGGGGGCGACGTTGCCGCCGCTCACAACCGCCACGACGGCGCCATTGGCGGGATCGATGTGTCCGGCACCTTTCGCCACCGCGGCGGTCGTCACCGCGCCACTGGGCTCGGCGACGAGCCGCGCGTTCCTGAAGAGCCAGGCGACCGCTCGCGCGATCTCGTCCTCTTCGACAGTGACGACTTCGTCCACGAACTGGCGGATGTGCGCGAACGTAATGTCGCCCGGACGCAGATTCATCAATCCGTCGGCGATGCTTTTCGACGACGGCAGCGTGGTCGGCGTGCCGGCCGCGAGCGAGGTCGACATCTTGGGCGCGCCGGCGGGTTCGACAGCAATCATGCGAACCGACGGCTTCGACAGCTTGATGGCCGCTGCAACGCCAGAGGCCATGCCGCCGCCGCCAACCGGGACGACCACCGTGCCCAGATCAGGGCGTTGCTCCAGGATTTCGAGGCCCATCGTGCCCTGGCCGATGATGATTTGCTTATGATCGAACGGCGGCACGATCGTCAGCCCGCGTGCCTGCGCTTCGTGCTCCGCGCGTCGCTGACGGTCGACCGACGTCGTCCCTTCCATGATCACTTCCGCGCCGAATGACCGGCACCCGTCGATCTTGACCGCCGGGGCCGTGGTCGGCATCACGATCACCGCCGGAGTGCCGACCATTTTTGCCGCGAGCGCGACCGCCTGGCCGTGGTTGCCGCTCGAATAGGTGATCACCCCGCGCTCGAGGCTTTCTTTCGGCAGCTGCGCGATCATGTTGAAGGCACCGCGAATCTTGAACGCGCCGACCGGCTGCAGGCTCTCGAGTTTGAGCCACAGCGTCTGCGACGAGCCGCCCGGCCACGGCACATCGATCAACGGCGTGAACCGCGCCGCCCTCTTGATGCGCTCGCGAGCCGCTCGAATCTCCTCGAGCGTGACGAGCTCCACCTACTTTTTCCTCACTTCGCCGAATTGATCGCCGGGGTTGTACTTCGGAATCTCCGCCGCCTGCGCGATGCGCCACCCGAGCTGTGCCAGCACACGCATGTCGTCGACGCCGCCGGCGAAATTCCACGACGGGTCGTACTCGTCGCTCGGCTGGTGATAATCGGTGCTGTTGTAGGCCTCCTGCTTCTTTAGCAGTTCCGCCGCCCCGGAACCGGTGAACTGCTTCGGCTCGCTCAACGAAATCGCCGGAACGCCCACCTTGGCGAACGGGAAGTGATCCGAGCGGAAGAAGTAGCCGCGCTCCGGATGCGCATCGCCGGTCAACACCCGGCCGCGCTCCTTCAGAATTGCTTCGACCAGCGGCCCGATCGACGACCGCTCCGCTCCGAGCTGTACCATGTCCTTGGTCGGTCCAAGATAGTTGACGCCATCGACGTTGATGTTGGCGACGATCTTGTCGACGGGCACCGGCGAGTTCGCGGCGAGAAAGCTCGAGCCCAGCAGTCCGGATTCCTCCGCGGTGACGAACGCGAAATAGATCGAGCGCGCCGGCTTTTGAGGAGCGCGTGCGAAGGCCTTGACAATCTCGAGCACGCCGGCGACGCCAGTCGCGTTGTCGTAGGCGCCGTTGAAGATGCGATCGGTATCGGGCTTGTCAGATGGTTGCGCGTCACGGGTACCGAAGTGATCCCAATGCGCCGTATAGAACACGGCTTCCGATGGATTGCTGGTCCCCGCCACTTTGCCAATCACGTTCGCGGAAGTCTTGCGCGACGAGCGCTGCTGCAACGTCGCCGCCGCCTTGATCGTCAGCGGCACGGCGGTGAACCCTCGCTTGCTCGCGGCGTCACGAAGTTGATCGAGATTGCGGCCGCCTCGTCGCACCAGATCGGCGGCCGCCGCATTGGTGATCCACGCCTTGATGCCGAGCGCCGGCTCGCCTGGCTGCGGCGGCAGCGAGTATTGCGTGCCCGTCCACGACGACTGCACGACTTGCCACGGATAGGTCGCGGACTCATCGGTGTGAATGAGCAGCGCGCCGGCCGCGCCCTGGCGCGCGGCTTCTTCGAACTTATAGGTCCAGCGGCCGTAGTAGGTCAGCGCATTGCCGCCGAACAGCGTCGGCTCATCCGCGGGAGCCGGCGGATCGTTGACCATGATCATCACCCACTTGCCGCGGACATTCGCTCCCTCGTAATCGTTCCACTTCAGTTCCGGCGCGTTGATGCCGTAGCCGACGAACACGACATCGCCCTGGACCTGCACGCGCGGGCGCTCCAGGCCTGAGAACGCGACAACGTCGGCAAAATAGCGATAGGTGTTACCGGGGACACTCAGGACAAAGCTGCGGTCAACGACCGATTCGACAATCGGTACTTGCTGAAAGTAGGTCCCGTCCGGTGCTCCAGGTGCCACACCAAGATCACTCAGTTGCTTCGCGAGATATTCCTGAGTTTTTTCGCCACCAGGTGTCGCGGGCGCGCGTCCGCCAAACTCGTCGGCGGCGAGCGTCTTGACGTGGTTGGTGAAGGACTCGACGCTGATTTGATCCTCAGCGGGTCCGGCCGGTGGTGGTGGAGGTGGTGCCGCCGGCTGACTGCAGCCGATGGCGAGAAGCAGGAAAGCGATAGACGCCGTAGTGCGCATACCGCTCAGTATATTGCCGCGCCGGCGCTCTGCACCCGACGCTACGAGCGTTCGCGCTGTGCGTTGCGGAATTCCTCGACCAGCCTCGCGACGCTGGCGATGACACCCGTCTGGCTCGGCGTCCATCCCAGCGCGCGCGCTTTCGTGCTCCTCACCCGCTGATCGAGCGCCAGCGCGTCGGCGTAGGTGCCAAGCTTCTTCCGGGCTTCCGTCATCGGCATGTTGCGGATGTCCGGACGTTGCGGCACATGCGCGGCGATCGCGTCGGCGATATCGGAGACGCGCTCGTCGGCTTCGTCGGTCGCATGAATGATGCCTGCAGCCGTTGGCGACTCCAGGATCCGAAGGTACAAATCGCCAAGATCGCGGTCGTAGACGCACGGCCAGCGGTTTTTGCCCGGCCCGACCACTCGAATCAGCCCGTTCAATGCGTCCTTGATCAAGTCCGCGACGATGCCGCGCCCGCCTCCGTAGACGATGCCGGGACGAACCACGACGGTGCGCAGGGATGCGGAGAACGACGACAGCACCAGATCTTCATGAGCGGGACGCCACGCGACGTGCGGGGGCGGATCCAGGGGGGCATCTTCCTGGGCGGCCTTCACCGTCTGGCCGAGCACCCAGACTCCGGAAGTGTAGACGAACACGCGTGCCTTACCGTCCGACTGGGCTGCTTGCGTCTGCGCGGACAGCATCGTCTCGAGCGCGGCGCGTTCCTTTTCGACGCCACGCGGCGACGCCTCCATCGCGGCGTGCACGACGGCGTCGGCCGCCGTCACTGCGGCAACATAGGTCTTGGGAAGCCCGAGCTCACCGATGATCGGTGCGGCGCCGCGGCCGGCAAGGCGTTCGGCTTTCTCGGGATCGCGCACCAGTGCGGTCACCCGATGGCCACCTTTGATCATCGCGTCGAGCACCGCCGACCCGATGTACCCAGTGGCTCCTGTCAGAAACACGTGCATACGGTCCGAATCACTATTCTCTCACGACCGGCGAAGTAAGATTTGTCCGTGACGACGCTCGTCGACGTTTTCCGAACGTTGGAAAAGCGCCGTGGGGAATTTCTTGTCTATGACGACGGCTATCGCGTGCGTAGGCATTCGTACGCGGACGTCACGAGGGCGGCACGCGGCTTTGCCGGTCGATTACATGCAGCGGGTGTCGCCAAAGGCGACAAGGTCGTGCTATGGGGCGAAAACCGTCCCGAGTGGATTGCCTGTTATTGGGGCATTCAACTGATCGGCGCGATTGCGGTTCCCATCGATTACCGCTCATCCCCCGACTTCGCCACGCGCATTCGCGACATCGTCGCTGCGCGGGTCGTGCTGGCAGGCGACGACGTCGACACCGGCGCAATCACCGTCTGGAAACTGGCGGACCTCGACTGGTCAGCCGACGCCCCCGTTCCCGAGGTCGCGATCGAACGTGATGACGTTGCGCAGATCGTCTTCACCTCCGGTGCAACCGCGGAGCCTAAAGGCGTCATCATCCGCCATCGCAACATCCTCGCGAACATGGTGCCGGTCGCTCATGAGATCGACAAGTACAAGCGCTACGCGCGCCCGTTCCAGCCGATCCGCTTTCTGAACCTGCTCCCGCTCAGTCACATGTTCGGTCAATCGATGGCGACCAACATCCCGCCGCTGATCGACGGCACGGTAGTATTCATGCGCAGCTTCAACCCGCACGACATCGTCCGTCGTGTCCGCGAATGGCGCATTTCGGTGATCGTCTGCGTGCCGAAGATCCTCGAAGTGCTGAAAGAGCACGCGGTACGCATCGATCCTGCCGCCGCCGATCCGCAACCCGGCTTGTCAATACCCAAGCGATGGTGGCGCTATCGAAAGATTCACCGGATGTTCGGGATGAAGTTCTGGGCGTTCATCGTCGGGGCGGCTCCGCTCGGGTCCGCGCTGGAGGATTTCTGGAAGCGCCTCGGTTTCGTCGTCATTCAGGGGTACGGGCTGACCGAGACCGCACCGATCGTGACGTTGAATCATCCCTTCAAGACGAACACTGGCTCGGTCGGCACGCCGATCGGCGGCGTGGAGATCAAGATCGCAGCTGACGGCGAGATTCTCGTGCGGGGCGAGAACGTGACGACCGGCTATTACGAGCCACCGGGGGTCCACCATCCGCCGCCGGCAGACGCTCGGATCCTCGATGAAGACGGGTGGCTGCATACCGGCGACGTCGGCGAACAGGACGCGCAGGGCCGTCTCTTCATCCGCGGACGTAAGAAGGAGATGATCGTCACGCCAGAGGGGCTAAACGTCTTTCCGGACGACGTCGAGCGGCCGTTGAATGCGGTGAAGGGCGTGATTGAATCGGCGGTCGTCGGTAGCGACCGAGCGCACGCGGTGTTACGGCTCGAACCGGGCGTCGATCCAGAGGCCGTGATCGGCGAAGCCAACCGGCAGCTGGCCGATCATCAGCGCGTCCGCAGCTTTTCGATCTGGACCAACGGGCCGCTGCCGCGCACCGAAGGCACCAGGAAGTTGAAACGTGCGGCGATCAAACAGTGGGTCGACGCGGGGGGTTCTGGCGGGTCAGGTGCCGTCGGTACGTCTCCGGAGGACCAGCTGCGGCATCTGGTCGCAAAATTCGCGGGGGCCCGCCAGCTCGATGGCGGCACCTCCATCGACGCGCTCGGCTTGAGCTCGCTCGAACGCGTCGAACTGATGGTCGCCCTCGAGGATCAATTCCAGACGCGCATCGACGAAGCGAAGTTCGCCGGCGCGAAGACCCTCGACGAATTGCGCGCGGTGATCGCGACGGCGCCCCAGGACGCCGAGGTCAGCGAGCCGGTCGATTTCCCTTCCTGGAATCGCACCTGGCCGGTGCGCATCATTCGACGCATTTCGCAGGCGACGTGGATCCTGCCGCTCGCGCGCATGTTCGCGTGGGTGCGCGTCCGCGGCCTCGAACATCTCGACGGACTGAACGGTCCGGTCGTGTTCGCCTCGAATCATCAAAGTCATCTCGACGTGCCGGTGATTCTGATGGCGTTGCCCGGCCGCTGGCGCAAGCAAATCGCGCCCGCCATGGCCAAGGAGTTCTTCAAGGCGCACTTTTTCCCGCACGAATATTCGTGGCGGCACGTGCTGACCAACCGCCTGAACTACTATCTCGCCGCGTTCTTCTTCAATACGTTTCCGCTCCCGCAGCGCGAGGCCGGCGCCCGCCAGACGTTGCGCTACATCGGCGAGGTGACCGGCGAGGGATTTTCGGTACTGATTTTTCCTGAGGGCGTCCGTTCGGACAGCGGGGACATCAAGCCGTTCCGCGGCGGCATTGGCATGATCGGGTCGCGGCTGGCGCTGCCGATTGTCCCGGTGCGCCTCGACGGGGTCGATCGCGTGCTGCGGACGGGCTGGAAGATGGCCAAACCCGGTCCGGTCTCGGTGACGTTCGGAACGCCATTGCGTTTATCCGGCGACAATTACAGTGAGCTGGCCAAACAGGTCGAGCAAGCGGTACGTAATTTGCCTACGGCGTGACGAAATGCCATACAATCGTAATCCTGGAGTTGAATGAGCAAAGACGACCTGATTGATATGCAAGGCACCGTCGTGGCGGTGCACAGCGGCGGACTCTACCGGGTGCAAGTCGACGCGGGCCATGAAGTGCTCGCACAGTTGAGCGGACGAATGCGGCGATTCCGCATCAAAGTGGTCCCGGGCGATCGCGTCACCGTCGGCATCTCGCCCTACGATCCGCAGCGCGGCATCATTACTTTCCGGGCCCGCTAGGCCACAGATTAAACACCGATTGAGCACAGATTAGACGGCGTGAGCGACACATGTTCAAGGCGTGAGCGGCACATGTTTCAGGCATGAGCGACGCGTGTTCCCGGCATGAACGACACATGTTTAATCTGACAGAGAGAAATTGAACGGACATTCCACGTCATCGCGCCGCCCGAGCGGGCGCCGGACCGGCGGTCGCAGCCGCCGCGGTCCCACGAAGCCATTTACGGCGCGTCCCTCGACGCCGCCCCCGGATCTGCCTTGGGAAGTCGTCGACGTCGAAGCGACACCGATGCCGTTCGATTCGATGGGATTCGATTCGCGCCTCGAAACGGCGTTCCACGCCCTCGATTTTGCGGCGACGCGTCCGGTGCAGGGCGCGGTCATTCCGATCGCGCTCGATGGGCACGATGTCGTCGCGTGCGCCGAGACGGGCACCGGCAAGACGCTGGCCTTTGCCGCACCGATTATCGAGCGTCTGCTGAGCGAGACACCGTCCTATGGCGATCCGGCGCGCGAAAATTACACGCGCGCGTTGATCCTGGCGCCGACACGGGAGTTGGCCGTGCAGATCGAGGATTCGCTGGTCGGACTGACGTATCACACGCCGGTCACGTCGGCGGCGGTGTTCGGCGGCGTCGAAATGGGTCCCCAGGAGCGTGCCTTGCAGGCCGGCGTCGACATTGTCGTGGCCACGCCGGGCCGCTTGATGGATCACATGCGGCAGGGCAATACCGATTTCGTGCGCGTCCAGGTGCTGGTGCTGGACGAGGCCGATCGGATGATGGACATGGGATTCTGGCCGGACGTCCAGAAGATCATGGCGGCGCTGCCACCGGATCGGCAGACGCTGCTGTTCTCGGCGACGCTGCCCGGTGAAATCCAGCAGATGGCCAAGGAGATGCTGCGCTCGCCACGCTACGTGCAGGTGGGCACCCGCGGCGGCGCCGCGCGCACCATCGACCATCAGGCGGTGCAGGTCGGCCGCGACGAAAAGATCGACTGGCTGGCGACGTTCGCGAAACGTGACGCCGACGGGCCGGTGCTGGTGTTCGTTCGCCGGAAGATCGACGCGGATCGCGTCGCACGCCATTTGATGGCGAAGAACATTCGCGCCGCAGCGCTCCACGCGGACCGCTCGCAGCAGGAACGCTTGTCGGCGGTGGAAGGTTTTCGCTCCGGCAAGCATCCGGTCCTGGTCGCGACCGACATTGCGGCGCGCGGTCTGGACATCGAAGGCATCGCGCACGTCGTCAATTTTGAAGTGCCCGATTCTCCGGATACCTACGTGCACCGCGTCGGCCGCACGGGGCGGGCCGGCGCGTCGGGACACGCGGTGACCCTCGTGTCGCCGCATGAGCAGCGGGCGTGGTCCGCTGTGGAGGCAGCAATTGGAATCCGGGCAAGATAATTCACCGTCCGTCATCCGCTTCCTGTCGTGCCGGTGGCGCAAGGCCGCCGAGGACGGCATTCCCGACCACTGCACGCATCGCGACGTGCTGCCGATGGCCGGTAAGGACGGCTTCAACGCGCAGTCATGGTGCGAGGATTGCTCGCTGTACAAAGCCAAGCGGATGCCACGAAAGCGCGAAGAACCGCAGTCACAGCAGCCCAGCGACGACTGGCGATTTCGGTACTAACCGGCGGGCGGTGCGTGCCTGAGGCCGCCCGGAGGTAGAATTCGCTTCGCATGACCGCGCCGGGCCGCATCCGACTGTCTGCGCTGGTCTGTATTTTCCTCACCGCCTCGCTGATCCCGGCGCTCGACTACGGTTTCGGGCCGGGCGAAGAAACGATGACGGCACGCCGCGACGTGCATCGCGCAATCCTCAATCAAACCGCGCGCACTCCGGATCGCTATCGCGTGCTGTCTGCCGCCATCGTCGAAGTTCCAACCCGCGTGCTGGCGCAATTCATGCCCTACGAGCGCGCCTACGATCGCGCATCGTTAGTCTTCTACCTCGCCGCCATCGCCGGCATGCTGGCGAGCCTGTTCGCGTACCTGCGCCGCTGGTTTGGCGACGAGCCGGCGCTGATCGCGGCGCTGGCCGTGGCCTGCACGATCCGCATTACGATGCGGCAGCATGACTACGCGCCCGGGTCGTATCTCGAGCCGACCTTCGTCGCGCTGGCGCTGCTGGCAATCATCAATCGGCGGTACGGATGGCTGGGCGCACTCATCGCCGTCGCCACTCTGAATCGCGAGACGGCCATCTTTCTTGCACTGCTGCACCTCGGCACGAGTGACTTTTCGCGTCAGGCCTGGATCCGCACCACCGCCTACGTCGGCATCTGGGCCGCGATCTACGGCGTGGTGCGCACCATGGGCGGCGACGCCGAACGGTATTGGACGATGGAGCTGGTGTGGCGCACGAACCTGTCGCAACCGCAGCTGGCCGTGTTCAACGTGTCGATGCTGCTGGGGGTGTTCTGGGTATTGGCGGTGCTCGGGTGGCAATACGCACCGGCGTTCATTCGGCGTTCCGCGCTGATCGTCCCGCCTTATCTGTTGACGGTAGCGATCTGGGGAATCTGGTGGGAGGTCCGGTTGTTGATGCCGCTCTACCCGATTCTGTTCGCGCTCGCCCTCTCGTATCTGTTCCAACCACGGGCGGCGGCCGCACCGGGATGACCGTGCCGGATCGAAATTGGCCGGCGTGGCTGTTGATGGGCATTTTCGCGACCGTCGTGGCCACAAGCGCGTCGGACTACAGCCTGCTGGTGCCGGAGCAACATCGCCGCTACGAAATGCACGATGCGATCGTCAGCGGTACGGCGCCATCCCCGCAGCGCTTTCGCATCCTCGTGCCCTGGCTCTTGCATCCGGTGATCGATGCGGCGGCGGCGTACACCGATCGTGAGCAGGCGTTTCGACGCGTGTATTTCGCGTTTCATTTCGCCGCGTTGACCGCGCTGATCGGCGGCGTGTATCTCTACTCACGGCTGTGGTTTTCGCGCCCGCAATCACTGATTGGCGCGCTGGTCGTGGCAAGTACGCTGCGACTGGTGCTGCGCATGGGCGAGTATTGGGATTTTTCGCCGATCCCGGACCGCAGCTGGTTCGCACCGTGGTCGCTGCTCGAGCCGGTGTTCGTCGCAGCCGCGCTGCTGCTGCTGGCCCGGCGACAGCTGGCTGCGGTCGCCGGCGTGACCATCGCCGCCGCCGCGAACAGCGAGGCGTCCTTTCTGATTCCGCTGTTTGCCTGTGTGCTGCCGAATCAGGACCGACGTGATGGACCGGTATTGATGGCGCTCTGGTTCACGGTGACGGTGCTGATTAGGGCCGGGGTCGGCGGATTCCAGCTGCCGAGCGTCACCGTCGGTGAGAATCTGTCGCACCTGCCCGCGACGGCGGTAAACCTCGGTCTGTTTCTCGGCGCGGCATCGGCGCTGATCGTGGCTGGGTTCGCTGGAGCGCCGCGGTTCGCGCGCCGGGCGCTGCTCGCATCGGCCGTATTGACAGCCGCGGTCGCGATCTACGGGTACTGGTGGGATGTGCGGCTCCTGACGCCGCTGTATCCGGTCGTCGCGCCAGTCCTGCTCGCAGGGATCTTTCAGCCAGGGGGCGGCGCCGGGGCAGCTGCCGCGGACCGCGAAAGTTAGTCGGAAAATTCGCGGGCGAGCTCGACCCACTCACCCTGCGGCGCAAGGCTTTCATACGCCTTCCAGTGCGCGCGCGCATCGACGGATCGGCCCATCTTCTCGAGCGTCACCGCCAGATAGAAGTGCGCGTCGGCGTAATCTGGATTCAACGCCAGCGCTTCGAGATACGACGCCTCGGCCTGCGAATACTTGGCATGATCGTGGTGGATGTTGCCGAGATTGAAGTGCGCTTCGAAATACGACGGGTCGAGACTGATCGCGCGTTCGTATAGCGCTTGTGCCTCGGCAAGTTCGTCGCGCGAGTAGCGAATGTTGGCAAGATTGATGAGCGCCGCGACAAGGTCGGGATCCTCTTCGAGCGCGCGCCGATATGCCTTGACGGCCTCTTCGGTCCGCTCGGGCGTGCCATCGTCGAGCAACGAGCCCATCAGGAAGTATTGCTCCGCGACGCTGATGGCGCCGTAGGCACCGGTCCCCACGGTGCCGAGCGTGCCCGGCGTGCCCAGTGGAATAGTGCCCTGGGTTCCTGCCGCCTGAGTGCCGAGCGGCGGCGTGCGTCTTGGCTTCAACTCGATGATCCGCGCCGGGTGCGCGTCGAGCCGGAAGTCAAAGGTCAGTTGCCCGGTGCGCGAAGCCTGCAGATGGCGAACGATCGCGCGGAACGCCGTTCCCTGCTGCAGTTCACCGGCGATCTGCCGCAACGCGGTCAGGTCGCTGAACCCGAACCGGCGCTCGACGCCATCGCCAGACGGCTTGAGCAGCCCGCACTTCTCGAGATAGCGGAGGTGGTCGAGACGCAGCGGCGGATACATCGCGAGGATGTCGCGATGGCTGTATCGCTTGCCCGGCGCATCGCAGCTGCGGCCCTGGGGCTGATCGAAAGCGCCGGTGGTCTTGTCGCCTGGTTCTGTCGTGGTGACGATTGTCGCCGGACCCAGCGTGTGATCGCGCTGCGGTTCGAGGTCAGGCGGATCGAATGGAAGATCGGGCATCGATCGGCTTCACGATGATGCAAGTCGCAACGGAAGTCAATGAGGGATCGCTGCCATCATCGCGGCCGCGGACTCGAAGCGCTGCTGCGGCGCACTGTCGATCGCTCTCAAGATCGCGGCGCGCGCGGCATCAGGCATCTCCTGCCGAGGTGGTGCCGGTTGCGATTGCAACATCTGACCGATCAGCTCAGGCAACGACGCGGCGGTGAACGGCAGCGTACCCGTCACCATTTGGTACGCGAGTATGCCGATCGTGAACACATCCGCGCGAGGATTCGGCGCGCCGCCCATCATCACCTCGGGCGCCAGATACGGCAGCTCGTTGGCGCTTGCTTCCTGGCCGCGCAATTCCTGTTCGCGCATCGTCGCCAGGACGTCCTGCACCGACTTGATGCCCGCCGTCGAAATCACGATCTGCTCGCCGACGGCCGGATCCGACGAAACGCTGCGAACGCGGATCATGTCGGGGTTGACGCCGCAAATGAATCCGCCGCGAGCGTGCAGCGCCGTGGTGGCATCGAGCGCCTGGCGGATCAGGTGAGAGGCGCGCGTCCATGGGAAGGGGCCGCCGTCGTTCATGGCCTGCCGAAGGCTGGGGCCGTCGACGATGTCGGTCACTACGTAGACGCCCCGCTCGTCCTCGCCGAAGTCCCGCACCTGGAGCAGGCTCGGATGCGCGACCTGCAAGGTGCGGGCCTCGAGGAGAAAGCGCGCGCGCACGGCATCCCAATGCGGCTGATCTTCGCGCTTGAGGATACGAATCGCGACCGGAACGCCCAGCGCCCGGTGCGTGCCCTGGTAGACGAGGCTGCCAAGCCGCCCGCGGCCGAGCATCGGTCCGAGTTCATACCGCGACAGCAGGCCGGCGTCCGCAGTCGCTGATGATCCGGCCGCCACGTCGCCAACGGCGGCGCGCAGTGCCTCGATGAAGGCATCGACCGAAGGCCAGCGATCAGCCGGTTCCTTGCTCAGCGCCTTCATCACCGCATCTTCGACAGCCGGCGGCAGCGCCGAGCGGCGTGATCGCGGCGTCACGACATTGCCGCTGAGCGCCTGCGTGATGATCGTGGCCTGGTTGTCGCCGTCGAACGGCCGTGAGCCGGTCAGCATTTCATAAGCAATCACCCCGAGCGAGTAGACGTCGGTGAGCGAGCTCACCTCCTCGCCGCGCATCTGCTCGGGCGCCGCATAGGCAATCGTTCCGACGAAATAGGCCGGATTGGTCAGCCGCGTCTCGCTGGTCGCCTTCATCGCCGCCAGGCCGAAGTCGATCACCTTGTAGACGCGTTCTCCGGATTCGTAGCGGTGCGCGACGATGTTGGCCGGTTTGAGGTCGCGGTGGGTGATTCCGCGATCGTGCGCGAGCTGCAGCGCCGCTGCCACCCCGCCGAGGATGGCGACCACCCGGGCGGGCGCCATCGGCGCTTCCAGATCGATCTCCTCGCGCAGGCTCGGACCGCTCAGCAGCTCCATCACCATGTAAG
>DASPNQ010000090.1:0-9223 GCA_035626435.1 Vicinamibacterales bacterium | reverse complement strand
CATCGCCGGCATGAAGCCGGGGATGTCGTCGTGCTTGACGAGGATCTGCCTGCTCTCCGGTTTGACCGACAGCACTTGCCCGGTGAGTTGGTAGGTGCGCGCCTCTTCCTGGCGCGCGCATCCAACGCTGATCAGAGTGAGCAAGATGACGGCGCGACGCACGCGAAGATCTTAGCCACAGATTCCCACAGATTTTCACAGATTTTGCGGAGGACGTGCGAGACCGGCGCGGGCCGCGCAGCGGCCCGCCGTGATGACAGACGAATGCCGGGCACAAACGAGCCGTCCGTCTTGAGCATCTTGAGCACCTCCGCTCGCTGGTGGCCCGCATTCGTCTGTCATCACGAGGCTTTGCTCGCCGTCTCGTCGCTGGCCGACCTGAGGCGCGGCTCCTCGCCGGCGCCGCGGTTCTCTAATCTGTGTAATCTGTGTAAATCTGTGGCCAAGACATGATCCTGATCGGCACCAGCGGGTACAACTACCCGGAATGGAAGGGGAGTTTCTATCCTGCGGATCTTCCGACGACGAAAATGCTGCCGTATTACGCCAGCAAGTTTCCGACGGTCGAGATCAACTACACGTTCTATCGCATGCCGACGCCGAAGTTGATTGCCGGCTGGCGCGCACAGGTGCCGGACACGTTTCGATTCACGCTGAAAGCGCCAAAGCGCATTACTCACGATAAGCGACTGCGGCCGGCGGACGTCGAAGGCGCGTTGCAGGGCTTCGTCTCGGCGGCCGCCGAGCTCGGGCCGCAATTTGCCGCCTTGCTGTTTCAGCTGCCACCGAATTTCAAGAAGGACGCCGCTCTGCTAAAGGAATTCCTGACCCTGTTGCCGCCAAAGACGACGGCGGCTTTCGAGTTCCGCAATGCGACGTGGCTGGACGACGACGTGTTCGCGGCGCTTCGCGAACGCAACATCGCGCTGTGCATCGCCGACAGCGAGACGCGTGAGACGCCGCTGGTGCTGACGTCGGACTACGCGTACTTCCGGTTGCGCGATGAAGGCTACGGGGAGGCCGACATCGCGAAATGGTCGGAGACGGCGCAGCAGGTGAGCGCCACGGTCAAGGACGTGTTCGTCTATTTCAAGCACGAAGACGAGGGTAAAGGCGCCGCTTTCGGCCAGCAGATGATGAAGCTGTTAGGACAACACACATGACGATGGCGGATTTCGGGTCTCGAATTTCGGATTGGCTGCTGATCGGCGGATTGGTGATTGCGACGGCCTGCAGCCAAGGGCGTTCGCCAGCGCAAGCCACCGCTCCCGCCGTCGCCGCTCTCGACGTCGTCGAACTCAGTGCGACGGACGCACGAGACCGGATGGCGTCGGGACAATTGACTTCCGAGACGTTGACGCGGGCGTATCTCGATCGCATCGCCAAGATCGACGACGCCGGCCCGAAGCTCAATTCAGTGATCGACATCAATCCCACGGCAATCGAGGACGCGGCAGCGCTCGACGCCGAACGCAGGAACGGCAAGATACGCGGACCACTGCACGGCATCCCGATCCTCATTAAGGACAACATCGACGTCGCCGGGATGGTTAATTCTGCAGGGTCACTCGCGCTGGCCGACAACCGTCCGGCAAACGACGCGTTCATGGTCAAGCGGCTACGCGACGCCGGCGCTGTGATTCTCGGCAAAGCGAACCTCAGCGAATGGGCAAACTTCCGTTCGACACGGTCGACTTCGGGATGGAGCTCCCGCGGCGGACAGACGAAGAACCCGTACGTGCTCGATCGCAACCCTTGCGGATCGAGTTCTGGCACTGGAACGGCGATCGCCGCCAGCCTTGCCGCGATCGGCGTGGGAACCGAAACGGACGGCAGCATCCTTTGCCCCTCCGCCGTTGCGGGGCTGGTGGGGATGAAACCGACCGTTGGCCTGGTGTCGCGCAGCGGCATCATCCCGATCTCGATTTCGCAGGACACCGCTGGTCCGATGGCGCGAACCGTCGCCGATGCGGCGATGTTGCTCGGCGGGATGGCCGGTGTGGACAACGCCGATCCTCATGCGAGGGCGGCTGCCGGCCGCGTCGCCGCCGACTATTCGACGTTCCTCAAGCCCGACGCGCTGAAAGGAAAGCGCTTCGGTCTGTTACGGCAGGCGATGGACTACCACCCTGACGTTGACGCGTCCGCGCTGAAGGCGGTCGATGTCATCAAGGCAGCCGGCGGAGAAGTCGTCGACGTCGAGGTGGCTGGCTACAACAACTGGAGCAGCGCAGAATTCGATGTCCTCCTGTATGAATTCAAGGACGGCCTGAACGCGTACTTGAAGCAGGCCGGTTCAGCGCACGCGTCGCTCGAAGCGCTGATTGCATGGAACAAGGCAAATGCAGATCGGGTGATGCCGTTCTTTGGGCAGGAGATCTTCGAGCAGGCGCAGGCGAAAGGGCCATTGACCGACGCCGCGTATCTGAAGGCGCGCGAGGGGGCCCGCCGGATGGCCGGGCGCGACGGCTTGATCGCGACACTCGACAAGAACAACCTTGATGCGCTGATTGCGCCAAGCCTGTCGCCGGCATGGCCAACCGACTACGTGCTGGGCGATCGCTTCGTCGGCGCCGGTTATGGGATCGCCGCTGTCGCCGGCACTCCGAGCATCTCGATTCCGATCGGCGAGACCCACGGATTGCCGCTCGGCTTCGTGTTCATGGGACGCGCCTACAGTGAAGGCGAGTTGCTCGGATTCGCGTACGCGCTGGAGCAGCTCACCAAGGCGCGCAAGGCGCCGCAATATCGGGCGACGTTAGTCCAGTAGCCGGTGGCGGTAGCGCGTCGCCTGCAGGCCTTATTTCTGCGCCGTCGCTGACCAGGTACCGGTGGCGAGGCCGCCGAAATCGGCTTCGCCGTCCATCTTGGGGCCGTCGATCTTGCCGGTATAGGTAATCGTCATCGGGGAACCGTTGTAGGCGATGGTGATCACCAATGTGATCTTCGAACCCTCGACCTGCACGCTGTCGTACGGCCGTTCACCCTGCGGGTTCTTGCCGAATGCCTTGAGCTTGCCGTCCTCTTCCCGGATCACCAGCGTCGACTTGAATTCGCCTTCCGGCGACAGCGTTGTGAAATCCCAGGTGCCGATGCCGGGCTGTTGCGCCGACCCGGCCGATGCCGAAACCACCAGCACGCACGCCGCCAATGCCGCGCGAACCACGTTGATCATGAACACTTCTCCTTGAGGAACTCGACGACCATCATCTCAGCGAAATACCCGTCGTAGCAATATCTGCCGGCGGCCGCCGCTTCGGGACATGGCTCGACGAACGCGCAATGGCCGCCGTTCGGCGTAATCACCGTCGTGATGTGCGGGTTGTTCCTGACCGCCGGGGCGTCGAAGATCGCCGGCGGCACGAACGGGTCGTCTGCGGCGCTGAGGATCAGCGCCGGCCGTGCGACCTTGTCGATCACGCGCATCGCGCTGGCGCGATGGTAATAGTCGTTGGCGCCGTCGTAGCCATGATGAGGAGCGGTGTAGCGGTCGTCGAATTTGCGGATCGACCAGATCTTCCACAAGCCATCGAGGTCGAACAGTCCTGGGAAGTGCCTGGCTTTGCGCCGCATGCGTCCTTGTAGATTGCGGCAGAAGTTCCACTCGTAAATGCGATTCTCGCGGCGCTCGATCGACTGCATGCAGGCCTCGAGCTCGATCACGGGCGACACCGCCGCGAACGCCTTTACCTCCGGGAACTCACGCTCGCCGAGTTCGCCGGCCAGCTTCATCGTGATGTTGCCGCCCAGCGAATAGCCGGCCACGGCAAATCGGCTGAGGCCGTCGCGATCACGCAGTTCCTCGAGCACGGCGCGCGGGTCCGCCGTCAGACCCGAGTGGTACAGGCCGCGGGACAGGTGCTCGGTGCCGCCGCAGTTCCGCTGATTGAGGCGTACCACGTTGAACCCCGCCGCAAACGCCTTTTCCGCCACGCCGCGCATGTAATGCGCTTCGCTCGATCCTTCCAGGCCGTGCAGCGCCACCAGTGTTGGCGCCGATTTACGGACGTGCTGCCAGTTGCAGTGCGCCAGCACGCGCGCGTCGTCGGCGACGTCGAAAAAGCGGGGTTCAGCGACGGGCAGGCCGGACAGCGTGCGGCGTTTGGCCCACGCATACACCGTCATGCGATGCCCGCCTGCCCAGCGAGGTAACGGAACGTAATTTCTCAAGGTGCCAGATGTGCCAGATGTACCACGGGTACCAGGGGATTGTAGAATTGCCCACCATGAAGAAAGCAATCCTCTTCGTACTGGCGCTGTCGGCGTCGCTCTCCGCCCAGGGTCTGCAATACCCCGACACGCGGACCGTCGACCATGTCGACACGTATCACGGCGTCAAGGTGGCCGATCCGTATCGATGGCTCGAGGACGACACGTCGCAGCAAACCGCCGCGTGGGTCGAAGCGCAGAACAAAGTGACGTTCGCCTATCTGGAGAAGATCCCGTACCGCGCGCAATTGAACAAGCGTCTGCAGGCGCTCTACAACTACGCAAAGTTCTCTGCGCCGTCGCGCAAGGGCGACTTCTACTTCTTCACCAAGAACGACGGTTTGCAGAATCAAAGCGTCCTCTACATCCAGCGCGGATTGAACGGCACGCCGGAGGTGCTGATCGATCCGAATACCTGGTCCGAGGACGGCACCGTGCGGCTGACGGGATACGCGGCGTCGAAGGACGGCAAGCTGCTCGCCTACGGCGTGTCGCGGAGCGGCTCGGACTGGCAGGAATACCGTGTGCTCGATCTGACAACGCGGAAGCCGCTCGCCGACAAGGTGGAGTGGGTGAAGGTGTCCAGTATCGCGTGGCGCGGCAACGGCTTCTACTACAGCCGCTATCCGGCGCCGGCGAAAGGCAAGGAGCTGTCCTCGATCAACGAGGACCACATGGTCTACTACCACGCGATCGGTACGCCGCAGTCGGCAGACGAGCTCGTGTTCCGCGACGAGAAGAACCCGCAGCGGTTTCATACCGTCGAGACGACGGAGGACGAGCGCTTCGTGGTGCTCGACGTGTCCGATCGCGGCACCGGCAAGCAGGGCAACGCGGTGCTGGTGATGGATACCGCGAAGCCCGGTGCGAAGTTCACGCCGCTGATTCCCACGATCGGCGACGACACCTACAGCGTGCTCGAAAGCGTCCGCGGCGAGCTGCTGGTCTTTACCGACAACAACGCTCCCAACGGCCGCGTCGTCCGCATCGATCCGGCCAATCCCGCGCCCGCCAACTGGAAGACCGTGCTCGCGGAGAAAGCCGACACCATCGACTCGGTGGCGGTGGCGGGCGGCAAGGTGATTGCGACCTACATGAAAGACGTTGCCTCCAAGGCCTACGTGCACAACATCGAGGGCACGTTCGAAAACGAAGTCGAGCTGCCGGGGCTGGGCAGCGTCAGCGGGTTCGGCGGGAACATGGACGACACCAGCCTGTTCTACACCTTCACGTCGTTCACGTATCCGACGTCAATCTTCCGCTACGAAGTGGCCGCCCGTAAGAGCTCGCTGTTCCGCGCGCCGACGATCCCCGGACTCGACACCAATCAGTACGAAACGCGACAGGTGTTCTTCGTCAGCAAGGATGGCGCCAAGGTGCCGATGTTCCTCGTGCACAAGAAGGGGCTGGTGCTGGACGGCAACAATCCGACGCTGATGTACGGCTACGGCGGCTTCAACATCGCGACCACTCCCGGTTTCAACTCGCTGCGGATTGCGCTGCTCGAGGAGGGGTTCGTCTATGCGAGCGTCAACATGCGCGGCGGCAGCGAATACGGCGAGGCGTGGCATGACGCAGGGACGAAGCTGAAAAAGCAGAATGTGTTCGACGACTTCATCGCCGCGGCCGAGTGGCTCATCGCCAACCGCTACACGAATCCTTCGAAACTGGCGGCGCAGGGCGGCTCGAACGGCGGCCTGCTCGTCGGTGCCGTCATCAATCAACGGCCCGACTTGTTTCGCGTGGCAATTCCGCAGGTCGGGGTGATGGACATGCTGCGCTTCCACAAGTTCACCATCGGCTGGAACTGGATTGCCGACTACGGATCGAGCGACAACCCCGAAGAGTTCAAGGCGTTGTACGCCTATTCGCCGCTCCACAACATCAAGACCGGCCAGAAGTATCCCGCGACGCTCGTGACGACGGCGGATCACGACGATCGGGTGGTGCCCGCGCACTCCTTCAAGTACGCGGCGACGCTGCAGAAGGCGGCCAGCAAGGACAGCCCGGTGTTGATTCGCATCGACACGAAGTCCGGCCACGGCGCCAGCAACGTGACGAAGCAAATCGAGGCTACCGCGGACATTTACGCGTTCCTGATGCATAACCTGGGCGTGACGCCGAAATTCTGAAGTGTTTTTACAGAAGAAGGGGAGAAAGAAGACTTCTTTCTTGCCTTCTTCTGTGAACCTGACGCAGTGCTGGAGGATGGCAATGAAGCGATTAATCGGGACGGTGCTGATCGCGGTAATGGCGGGAGTGACAATGTCCGCGCAGGCGCCTGCGCCGGGAGCGGCGAAGCTCGCCGACTACAAGAAAGAGGCGGTGCGCGGCGTCGACGAAATGGCCAAGCTCGCGCAGGAGATGGTCGACTCGGTGTTCAGTTTCGGCGAGCTCGGTTTCCAGGAATTCGAGACGTCGAAATACCTCACCGGGCAGCTCGAGAAGTACGGGTTCACCGTCGAGCGAGGCGTCGCCGGCATCCCGACGGCGTGGGTGGCCAAGTGGGGATCGGGCAAGCCGGTGATCGCGCTCGGCTCCGACATCGACGGCATTCCGCAAGCATCGCAGAAGCCCGGCGTGGCGTATCCCGATCCGATCATTGCCGGCGCGCCGGGTCACGGTGAAGGCCACAACACCGGGATGCCGCTGAATGTCGTCGCGGCCATTGCGGTGAAGCGCATCATGGAGCGCGACAAGCTGCCGGGAACGATCATGTTGTGGCCCGGCGTCGCCGAGGAGCAGCTGGCGACCAAGGCGTGGTACGTGCGCGACGGCGTGTTCAAGGACGTCGACGTCGTCCTGTTCACGCACGTCGGCAACAACCTCGGCGTGTCGTGGGGCGAAGGCGGCGGCAACGGCATGGTGTCGATCGAGTACACCTTCGAAGGCGAGACGGCGCACAGCGCCGGCGCGCCGTGGCGGGGCCGCTCGGCGCTCGACGCGGTCGAGCTGATGAGCATCGGCTGGCAGTACCGCCGCGAGCACCTGCGCCTGCCGCAGCGTTCTCACCACGTCATCACCAACGGCGGCGATCAGCCGAACGTGGTGCCGCGCAATGCCAGCATCTGGTTCTATTTCCGCGAGACCGACTACGCGAACATCAAGCGGATGTGGGAAATCGGCGATGCGATCGCGCAGGGCGCGGCGTTGATGACCAACACCAAGATGACGTCGCGGATTCTCGGCGCCGCGTATCCGCAGCACATGAACAAGGCGGTGGCCGAGGCGATGTACGAAAACATCAAGGCCGTGGGGCTGCCGACGTGGAGCGAAGAGGATCAGACGCTGGCAAAGGCGCTGCAGAAGGAGCTCGGCAACCCGCGCCAGGAAGGACTCGCTGTCAAGCTCGGCGAGATCGGCGCGCCGGATCCGAATCGTGAGAACACCGGTGGCGGATCCGACGACATCGGCGACGTCTCCTGGAATTACCCCACGGTGACGCTGCGCTTCCCCTCGAACATTCCCGGACTGCCGGGGCACAACTGGTCGAGCGCGATCGCCAGCGCCACGCCGATCGCGCACAAAGGCGTCGTCGCCGGCGCAAAGGTGCAGGCGATGACCGTGCTGGATCTGCTGACCAAGCCCGAGCTGGTCAAGGCGGCCTGGGATTATTACCGCGACGTGCAGACCAAGGACGTCAAATACATTCCGTTCATCAAGCCCGACACGCCGCCGGCGATTCATCTCAACAAGGACATTCTCGAGAAGTATCGCGAGCAGATGAAGAAGTTCTATTACGACCCGACCAAGTTCAAGACCTACCTGGATCAGCTCGGCATCAAGTATCCGACCGTGCGCACCACGCCGTCGTCGCAGCAGGAGAAGTAACGCAATGAAACGTGCAGCAACTCTCGCAATCGTGGTCGCGGCGCTGTCGATGGCGACGGCGCCGCTGGCGGCGCAGGAGAACGCCAGGCTCGCGCAACAGAAGGCCGATGCCGCCAAAGGCGTCGACGAGATGGCCAAGCTCGCGCAGGAGATGGTCGACTCCGTCTTCAGCTTCGGCGAGCTCGGCATGCAGGAAGTCGAGACCTCGCGCTACCTGACGGCGCAGCTCGAGAAGTTCGGCTTCAAGGTGACGCGCGGGCAGTCGGGCATCCCGACGGCCTGGGTCGCGACCTACGGATCCGGCAAGCCGGTGATTGCGCTCGGCTCGGACATCGACGGCATCCCGCAGTCGTCGCAGAAGCCGGGCGTCGCCTACCACGATCCGATCGTCGAGGGCGCGCCGGGACACGGCGAAGGCCATAACACCGGCATGCCGCTGAACATTGTCGCGGCGATTGCGGTGAAACGGATCATGGAGCGCGACAAGCTGCCGGGCACGTTGATGCTGTGGCCAGGTGTCGCCGAGGAACTGGTCGCCTCGAAGGCGTGGTTCGTCCGCGACGGCATGTTCAAGGACGTCGACGTCAACCTGTTCACCCACGTCGGCGGCAATCTCGGCGTCGGCTGGGGCCAGCAGGGCGGCACCGGCCTTGTGTCGATCGAGTTCACGTTCGAGGGCGAGACGGCACACAGCGCGGGCGCGCCGTGGCGGGGCCGCTCGGCGCTCGACGCGGTGGAGCTGATGAACATCGGCTGGCAATACAAACGGGAGCACCTGCGCCTGTCGCATCGCTCGCATTCGGTGATCACCAACGGCGGCGATCAGCCGAACGTGGTGCCGCGCAATGCCAGCATCTGGTTCTATTTCCGCGAAATCGATCAGCCGAACATCAAATCGCTGATGGAGACCGGCATCAAGATGGCCGAGGGCGCGGCGCTGATGACCAACACCAAGATGACCTACCGCATTCTCGGCACCGCGTATCCGCGCCACTTCAACAAGCCGGTCGCCGAAGCGATGTATGAAAACATCAAGAGCGTCGGTCTGCCGGTGTGGAGCGAGGCCGATCAGACGCTGGCCAAGGCGCTGCAAAAGGAACTTGGCAACCCGACGCAACCTGGACTCGCGGTCAAGCTCGGAGAACTCGGCAAGCCGGTGCCACTCGAAGAGAACACTGGCGGT
>DASPNQ010000089.1:0-23628 GCA_035626435.1 Vicinamibacterales bacterium | reverse complement strand
CGAAATCAAGAACCCGCTGACGCCGATCCAGCTGTCGGCGGAACGACTGCGCCGCAAGCTGACCGACGTTTCGCCGCCGCTGCAGGAACTGGTGCAGGAATGTACGTCGACGATCATCGGCGAAGTCGAGTCGCTGAAGGGCCTGGTCGACGAGTTTTCGCAATTCGCGCGGATGCCGGCGCCGCGCGCGGTCGCCACCGACGTGCACGCCTTTCTGAACGATACCCTGGCGCTCTATGACGGCCTGTTTGCCGACGTGACGTTCGAGAAGCATTACGATCCCGCGGTGACGCAAGCGCGAATCGATCCGGAGCAGATGAAGCGCGTCATGATCAACCTGATTGACAACGCCATCGAAGCGATGGGCCGGCAGGGGACGATCGTCGTCGACACGGCGCGTGACGTCTCGAACAGCCTGGTGCGGATCGTCGTCGCGGATACGGGGCCGGGGATTCCGCCGGCCGAACGCGACAAACTGTTTCTGCCGTATTACTCGACCAAAGGCCGCGGCAGCGGTCTCGGCCTGGCGATCGTTCGCCGCATCGTCGCCGAGCACGGCGGCAGCATCGACGTCACGGACAACGCGCCGACCGGCACACGATTTATCATCGAGTTACCCGCGTAATGGCTTCGATCCTGGTTGTCGATGACGAACCCGGCGTGCGCTCGTCGATCAGCGGTGTGCTGAGGGACGAGGGCTTTGACGTCGATACCGCGGAGACCGGCGAGGCGTGTCTCGAGAAGGCGAACGGCGCCGCCTACGACGTCATCGTGCTGGACATCTGGCTGCCCGGCCTCGATGGCCTGACGACGCTGCAGCGGCTCCGCGAGCGGCAGATCGACGCGCAGGTGGTGATCATTTCCGGGCATGGCAACATCGAGTCCGCGGTGCGGGCTATCAAGATGGGCGCCTTCGACTTCATCGAAAAGCCCCTATCGCTCGAAAAGACGGTGCTGGTGATTCGCAATGCGCTGCGCCAGCGGGATCTCGAGGCCGAAAATCGCGTGCTGCGCGCCAAGGTGGATCGACAGCAGCAGCACACGATGGTCGGCGAAAGCGCGGCGATGACTCACTTGCGCGAGCAGGTGGCGCTGGCGGCGCCGACCAATGGTCGTGTGCTGATCCTCGGCGAGAACGGCACCGGCAAGGAATTGGTGGCGCGCACCATTCATTACAGCAGCCGCCGCAAGAGCGGACCCTTTATCGAGGTCAACTGCGCCGCGATTCCCGAGGAGCTGATCGAGTCGGAACTGTTCGGGCACGCTCGTGGCGCCTTTACCGGCGCCGTCGCCGACAAGCCGGGACGCTTCGAGCAGGCCAATGGCGGCACGATCTTCCTCGACGAAATCGCGGACATGAGCCTCAAGACGCAGGCCAAGGTGCTGCGGGTGCTGCAGGAGCAGATCATGGAGCGCGTCGGCGGCACGCAGCGCATCAAGGTCGACGTGCGCGTCCTGGCCGCGACGAACAAGGACCTGCCGGGCGAGATTCGCGCCGGCCGCTTTCGCGAAGATCTGTATTTCCGGTTGAACGTGATTCCGATTTTCGTGCCTGCACTCCGCGATCGGCAGCAGGACATCCCGCTGCTGGCGGAGCACTTCATGGCGCTGCTCGCGGCCGAATACGGCCGCCGTCCCAAACGGCTGGCGCCGGAAGCCGCGGCGCGCCTGCAGCAGTACGCCTGGCCTGGCAACGTCCGCGAGCTGCGCAACGTCATCGAGCGCGTGATCATCATGGTCGCCGGCGATACCATCACCGCGCAGGATCTCGGGTTCCTTGGACGCGACGGCGCCGAAATCGTGCCGGTTGCGGCCGGCAGCGCGCCGACCCGTCCGTTGTCGGAAGCGCGCGACGAATTCGAGAAGGATTACATCCTGCAGACGCTCGCCGCGCAGCAAGGCAACATGTCGCGCACGGCGGAAGTGCTGGGCGTCGAGCGGTCGAACCTGTACAAAAAGCTGCGCGCGTTCGGCATCACTCCGAGGAGTGCGACCTGAGTTTGTTCTCGAGGACCTGATCCGCCGAGAACGCCTCGAGCTGCAGGTAGTACTCGACGCACTGGCGCAGTGCGGCCGCGGGCACGAGGCCGACGATTTCGCTCTCCAAAACCGACACTCCGTATCGCTGGGCCTCTCGCTTGACCATCTCGAACACGCGGAAGATCGGCGTCTTCTCGTAGTTCGTGAGATTCATCGACACCTGCACGATACCGCGATCCTCGAGCGGGATGCCCATCGCCTTGACGTAGCGGAGACCACCGCTGCTCATACGCACGGCGCTCGCGATCTTCTTGGCGACGTCGAGCCGATTGGTGTCGAGGTTGATGTTGTAGGCGATGAGCGGCATGCGGGCGCCGATCACCGAGGCGCCGGCCGTTGGATGGGGAGCCGCCGGACCGAAATCCGGCGCCCATTCCGGCTTCGCCATCTTTGCGGATAATCCCTCGAACTCGCCCCGGCGAATATCCTCCAGGTTCTTGCGCGCCGCGCTCGTCGACGCCTCCTCGTACAGATACACAGGCAGCGAGAATCTCGTCGCCACATCCTGCGCGATTGCCTTGGCGAGCGTCACGCATTCGGCCATCGTCACCCCTTCGATCGGAATGAACGGCGTGACGTCGACGGCGCCCATCCGTGGATGCTCGCCCCGGTGCGTGGTCAAATCGATCGCGGCGATCGCGCCTTCGAACAGTTTCGGAATGCCCGCGGACATCGCGGCGGCGTCGCCCGCGAGCGTGAATACCGAGCGGTTGTGCGCAGCATCCGACTGCACGTCGAGCACGCGCAGTCCCGGGATCGCGCGGAGGGACTCGGCAAGCTGGTCGATGACGTCCTGACGACGTCCTTCGCTCACGTTCGGAACGCATTCGATAACGGCCATGGCCATCAGCTTATTGCAGCTTGCCCGCGGGCCGTCGGGCTCACCTGTAAGTGCTATACTGCATGGCACTTACCCATGGCCGACCCGCAGCAGTCGCAGTTTGCGGCCGATGACGATGCGAGGATTGAGCATCTCCTCGTAACCGGTCTCGATCACTATTTTGCGGGGGAATTCGAACAGGCGATCAATCTGTGGACGCGAGTGCTGTTCCTCGATCGCAGCCACGATCGCGCCCGCGCCTATATCGATCGCGCGCGCAGCGCGCAGGCCGAGCAGCAGCGCATTTCCGAAGCGCTCGTGCATGAAGGGCTCGAGGCGTTCGACAAAGGAGAAGTCGTTCGCGCCCGCGCGTTGTTGAGCGACGCACTCGATCAAGGTGCGTCGCACGATGTCGCGCTCGGTGTGCTGGGCCGCATCGACCGGCTCGACGTGACTCGCAACAATGCGCCCGTCGCGCCCGCGACGCGCCACCGCAAATCGCGGAAGCCGGCACCGGCGGCCGACGTCGTCGACCGCCGTGGCACGCTGGCGCTGTGGTGGGCGACCGCGGCGGTGGTGGTGCTCGTCTCCGCGATTGCGTTTGTGCTGGTTTCCCCCAATGGCGTCGCTGATTGGTTCCCCGCGCAAGCGACGACGGGATCGCCCGCGCCGACTGTGGTGACGCCGCTGCCGTTACCCGTCCCGGCGCCCACGGAAGCGTACATGGCACAGGCGCGGTCGTTGTTCGCGGGCGGCAAGCTGCGCGACGCATTGCGGGTGCTCGATCGCGTTCCGATCGGAGACTCGCTGCGGCCGGATGCCGAGCAGCTCCGCGGCGACATTCAACGCGAACTCCTCGCGGTGGCCGGCGCCGAAACGTCGCTCGCCGCGCCACCTCCCGCTCCGCCACCACACGAATGAAGTGCCCGAAGTGCGGTTATCTCGGTTTCGAGACGACTGACCGCTGCCGGAACTGCCAGTACGATTTTTCCCTCGCGCCGATTTCATCGGATCCCGATCTCGCGCTCCAGCGAAAGTCCGACCTCGCGCCTGATTTCGAATTGCCCGCGCTGCGACGGCAGAACGAGACGTTGAGCGCCACCGCGCTCGACCTCGACCGGTTGTTTGGCGAGCCCGACACTGCGGCGCCGCCGCGTCCTGACAGCAGCGGGCGTCGCGACAACACTGCCGGATCCGGCGGAGATGTTCGAACGGTGCCGGTCGTCAGCGAGCCGATCGCGGCGCCCGGAGCGGCGCAGATCCGAGAGGTGACACCGGATCCTGGTCTTGCGCGTGTCCCTGATCTCGTACTGGACCGCGCATCCGAGACGTCGTTCGCACGGGACGAACAGATGGCCGACGCCACTGGTTCATTGAATCCGGTGGACGAGCGACCCCTGCAGACGACGCTCGTCGGATCGAATGACCCATCGATTGCCGATGACGCGTTGCCGTTCGACGAACCGCCGATTGTGCCGCCCGTTGCGCGGCCGCCGCTTGCGGTCCGCCGCTCGACCGGCGAACTGCCGCGGAACCGGCCCCGCACCGCCCGGCCGGTGCGCATGGCGCCGCTCGACTTCGAAACGGCGGCCGATTCCCGCGACGAGGAAACCGAGGGCCAGTCGGTGGATATCAGCGCGGTGTTGCGGCCGTCGCCGTCGATGGCCGTTCGCCTCGCCGCCGGCCTGATCGATCTGTTGCTGTTGGCCGGCATCGACGCGGCCGTCGTCTACCTGACCTTGCGCGTCACCGGCCTGCAGAACACTGTCGAAGACATCCGCGTGTTGCCGCCGATTCCGTTCGTCGGCTTTCTGGCGGTCATCGCATTCGGCTACGTGTCGGCGTTCACGATTGCCGGCGGGCAGACGATCGGCAAGATGATCCTCAACCTGCGCGTGATTGGCGACGACGGCCGTCCGGTCGACGCCGCCGGCGGGATGCTGCGCGCGCTCGGGTGCATGCTGATTCCGGTCACGCTCGGGCTGTCGTATCTGCCCGCGCTGTTCACGAGCGATCATCGCGCGCTGCACGATCGTTTTGCCGGCACCCGCGTCGTGCAGGAATGAAACAGCTCGCCGTTTTCGTCGCCAGCTTTGGCTACGTCGGATTCTTCCCGTTTGCGCCAGGCACGGCGGGTTCGCTCGCCGCGCTCGCCCTGTTTGCTCTGATCCGGTGGTTCGGCGAGCCGGCGGTTGAAATCACCATCATTGGGATCGTCTGCCTCGTCGGGGTGTGGGCGGCCAGCGGCACCGAAGCCGCGCTCGGCCGCAAGGATCCCGGCATCGTGGTCATCGATGAAGTGGCAGGTATGTTGATTACGCTGGCCCTGCTGCCGGTATCGATCGCCGGCGTCGTTCTCGGCTTCCTGTTGTTTCGCGCTCTCGACGTCATCAAGCCGTATCCGGCGGCCCAGATGGAACACCTCCATGGGGGATTCGGCATCATGGCGGACGACGTGTTTGCGGGACTGTATTCGCACCTGTTGCTGCGGGTGTGCATGTGGGTGGCGCCGGCATGGCTGACGGCCTGACTGCGGCGATCGTCGCGGTCGGCAGCGAGTTGCTGACGCCGCACAAGACCGATACCAACTCGCTCTATATCACCGAGGTCCTCAACGACATCGGCATTGGCGTGGCATTCAAGTCAATCGTCGGCGACGATCGCGAGGAGCTCGCCGCACACGTCGCCCACGCGTTGGCGCGGCACCCGATTCTGATCATGTGCGGTGGTCTGGGACCGACGGCCGACGATCTGACGCGCGAAGTCGTGGCGTCGCACCTGGGCCTGCCGCTCGACGAGGATGCGGCGATCATCCGCGGCATCGAACAGCGATTCGCGGCTCGTGGCTGGCGCATGCCGGAAGTCAATCGCCGGCAGGCGCAGGTGCCGCGAGGCGCGGTCGTGTTGGAGAACCCCCATGGCACGGCGCCGGGCTTGTGGATGGAGCGCGGCCGTCAGGTCGTCGCGTTGCTGCCGGGACCGCCGCGCGAGATGAAGCCGATGATGGACGGCGAGGTGCGCCGACGGCTGGCGGCGCGGGCCGGCGACACGCGTCTGCATCGACGGGTGCTGCGCGTGTCGGGAAAAGGCGAGTCCGCGGTGGAGGAGATTGCGCAGCCAATCTATGCGCAATGGCTGAAGCAATCGCCGCCCATCGAGACCACGATCCTCGCGAACCTTGGACAGGTCGAGTTGCATCTCGTCACGCAGTCGCCGGATGCCGAGGCGGCTCGCCGCGCTCTGGACGCCGGCGTCGATGCGTTGTCGGCCGCGCTTGGCGCCGACGTTGTCAGTCGTGACGGTGCGCCGCTCGAAGCCGTGACCGGGCAGTTGCTGCGGACGCGCGGCTGGTGGGTGGCCTTTGCGGAGTCGTGCACCGGCGGGCTGGCCACATCACGAATGACGGATGTGCCCGGCAGCTCGGAATATGTCGAGCGCAGCGTGGTGGCCTACAGCAACCGCGCGAAAACCGAGCTGCTCGGCGTGGCCGAGTCACTGATTGCGGCGCATGGTGCGGTCAGCGAGCCCGTGGCCGTCGCGATGGCGGCCGGCATCCGTGCGCGGGCCGGTGTGCAGGTCGGTGTCGGCATCACGGGGATCGCGGGTCCAGGCGGCGGCAGCGAACAGAAACCGGTCGGCACGGTCTGCATTGCCGTGGCCGGCCCCGAGTCGCACAGCGTGCGCACGTTCAGGTTCCCGCCGGGCCGCGACGTCATCAAGGCGATGTCGGCGAACTGGGCGATCGACATGCTGCGCCGGTTTTTGCTGACGGCCTGAAGCTGGTGGGTGCAATCATCCGTCGCGGGAGCGCATCGACCGCGGCTTGCGTCTAAGCGGCGATGGCGGGGACCAGCGAACGGTTATTCGTGGCGATCGATATCGGCGAAGAGGTGCGCCGGCAGGTGTCGCGCGTCATCTCCACTCTTGCCGCCTCGCTCGAGGGCGCGACGCGGCCGCCGAAGGTCGCGTGGGTGAAGCCCAACGCGCTGCACGTAACGATCAAGTTTCTTGGTGAAGTCGACCGGCCCGATATCGAGCGCGTGCAGGCGTTGCTATCGCCGCCGATCGCCGTCGCACCGTTCGAGATCGAATGGCGGGGCCTCGGGACGTTTCCAAACAACCGCCACCCGCGCGCCTTGTGGGTCGGCGTCGTCAACGGCGCGGCATCGCTGGCGCGGGTCGAGGCGGAGGTGTCACGACGGCTGGCGGGCGACAAGGCCTTCGATCTCGACGATCGTGCATTCCTTCCGCACCTGACGATTGGCCGCGTCAAGATGGCCGGCGACGGCGTCGATTGGCCGAGGCTGCTGCAGTCCGTCGAGATCAGACAGGCGCGCTCCGCGGTTGACCGGGTCACGCTGTATCGCAGCCAGTTGTCGCAATTCGGGCCGCACTATACTGGCTTGGTCAGCGCGCCGTTGATCGCGCCACCATCATGATTCCCGCCATTGTCATCGGGTATGCCGTCGGTTCGTTGCCGATCGGATTTCTCGTCGCGCACGGCGCGGGGGTCGATCTGCGGCGCGCGGGCAGCGGCAACGTCGGCGCCACCAATGTCTACCGCACCACGGGGTTGTCGACCGCCCTCGCGGTGATGGTGGCGGACGTGGCGAAAGGCGCGGCAGCGGTGTGGCTGGCCGGCGGCGGTGTGACAGGTGCCATCGCCGGTCTCGCGGCCGTCGTGGGACACATCTACCCGGTCTGGCTGAGATTCAAGGGCGGGAAAGGGGTGGCGACGGCCACCGGGGTGTTCGGTGTCCTGACCCCGCTGCCCACGGCGATTGCGGCGGCCGCGTTTGTGATCGTGGCTGCGCGATCCCGATTCGTCTCCCTCGGCTCGATCGTCGCCACGGTGACCCTGCCGGTTGCGCAATGGCTGACGCCCGGGACACGCGCCGTCGATGTTGCCGCGACGGCCGCCGCCGCGCTGATCCTGTTTCGTCATCGCGGCAACATCGCTCGTCTGCGCGCGCACACCGAGCGCGCCATCGGCACATGAGTTATCGCATCGGCGTGCTCGGGTCGGGAAGCTGGGGCACGGCGCTGGCCGTTCACCTGGCGCATACGGGCCATGACGTGCGTTTATGGGCGCGTGACCCGAAACTGGCGGCCGAGATGGCGGCGGTTCGCGAGAACCGCGTGTATCTGCCCGGTGTGGCGCTGCCGCCGTCGTTGATGCCTACCCACGATTTGGCCGGCGGCGTGGTTGATGCGCAGTTTGTCGTGATGGCGGTGCCGTCACATGGCGTGCGCGCGGTGGCCCGGGCCGCGGCGCCGCATCTCACCGGTGCGTGCATGATGGTCAGTGCGACGAAGGGTCTCGAGGAAGAGAGCCTGTTGCGGATGTCCGAAGTGTTACGCCAGGAGCTGCCAGCCCACTGCGATGTGGTGGTTCTGTCGGGACCAAGCTTTGCCAGCGAGCTGGCGCGGACCATGCCGACCGCGGTGGTGGCGGCGGGCGCCTCCGCGCCCGTCGTCGAAGCGGTGATGTCGCACTTTCGATCGCCCGCGTTGCGGTTGTATGGCAGCAGCGATGTGGTGGGCGTCGAGCTTGGGGGATCGCTGAAGAACATCATCGCGATCGCGGCGGGGGTCGTCGAAGGACTGGAGCTCGGGCACAACGCGCTGGCGGCGCTGATTACGCGCGGCCTCGCAGAGTTGTCGCGGCTTGCCGTCGCGCTCGGCGCGCAGCGAGACACGTTATCGGGCCTCGCCGGTCTCGGCGACCTGGTGCTGACATGCACGGGCGATCTGAGTCGTAACCGCCGTGTCGGCCTGGCCTTGGCCCGCGGCGAATCGCTCGAGCACATTCTTGCCAGCACCAAGATGGTGGCCGAAGGCGTCCGCACGACGCAGGCGGCGCTGGACTTGAGCGCGAAGCATGGCATCGAACTGCCGATCGCGCGGGAGATGGCCGAGGTGCTCGCCGGACGGACCGATCCGCCCAGCGCGATCCGCAACCTGATGGGCCGTAAACAAAAACTGGAACACGCTTGATGTCGGCAACCTGCGCTAACAGCCGGGACCGTGCAAGCTGAAAGCTGATCGCTGAGCGCAATGGGGCTGTTCGACAAGCTGAAACAAGGGCTGCAAAAGACCACGCAGCAACTCAAGGACCGTCTTGATCGTCTCGACGAGATGGTCGGCCTCGCGGGGACGGGCGCGTCGGGCACGCAGACACGGGAGATCGATGTCGAGACGGCGGACTCGCTCGAGGAGATCCTGCTGATGGCCGACGTCGGCGTCGCGGCGAGCGGCGAGATTGTCGAAGCCGTGCGCAAACGCCAGCGGCGCGGTGAGCGCCTTCGTGATCTGGTCAAGGACGAGATGCTGCGCATCCTGGAAGGCGTGCGGCCGCCCGCCCCGATCACCAGCAAGCCGCACGTCGCCTTGATTGTCGGCGTCAATGGCGTCGGCAAGACCACCACGATCGGCAAGCTCGCCAACCAGCTGCGGCAGGAGGGCAAGACGCCGTTGATCTGCGCGGCCGATACGTTTCGCGCCGCCGCGGTCGACCAACTGCAGATTTGGGCGGACCGCGCCGGCGTCGACATCGTCCGCGCCAAAGAGGGCTCCGATCCCGCGGCGGTGGTGTTCGATGCGATGACCGCGGCGAAATCGCGCGGACGCGATGTCGTGCTGGTCGATACGGCCGGCCGCCTGCACACCCGGACCAACCTGATGAACGAGCTCGACAAGATTCGGCGCGTCGCCAGCCGTGAGATCCCCGGGGCTCCCCATGAAGTGCTGCTGGTGCTTGACGCGACGGTCGGGCAGAACGGGCTCGCGCAAGCGCGCGAGTTCACGAACGTCGCCGGCGTGACGGGGATCGTGCTCACCAAACTCGACGGCACCGCGAAAGGCGGCATCGCCATCGCCATCGCCCACGACTTGAAGCTGCCCATCCGGTATGTCGGGGTTGGCGAAGGCGTCGATGATTTGCTGCCGTTCTCCTCCCGGGATTACGTCGAGGCGATCTTCCAGGAACGATGGTGACGGAGAGCGACTTCATGCGCCGCGCGCTGTTCCATGCGCGCCGCGCGGAAGGCGTGACGACGCCGAACCCGCTCGTCGGCGCCGTCATCGTCACGACTGACGGCATCGTCGTCGGCCAGGGCCGTCATCCGCGAGCCGGAGAGCCCCACGCGGAAGTGTTCGCGCTGGACGAAGCCGGTGCCCGTGCGCGCGGCGCCACCATGTTCGTCACGCTCGAACCCTGTTGCCATACCGGGCGGACCGGTCCCTGTACGCGCCGCATCATCGACGCCGGCATTGCCCGCGTTGTCGCGGCAATGACTGACCCCAATCCCGCCGTCAGCGGCAAGGGCTTCGACGAACTTCGCCGGCACGGCATTGCCGTCGATGTCGGGTTGCTCACCGCCGAAGCGCAGCGCCTCAATCAAGCTTTCACAATCGTCCAGACGCACCAACGTCCGATGGTGATTGCCAAGGTTGCGACCAGCAGGGATGCGCGGATCGCCGCTGCGCCCGGCGCCCGCACGCAGCTGACGTCGGCGGCCGCCAATCGCAAGACGCAGCGGCTGCGGGCTGCGGTCGACGCCGTGGCGGTCGGATCCGGCACGGTCCTCGCGGACGATCCTGTGCTGACCGTGCGTGAGCTGTATCGCCCGCGGCCGCTCGCCCGCGTCGTCTTCGATCGCGAACTGCGCACGCCGCCGACGGCGCGCCTGTTCTCGACGCTCGATGCCGGGCCGGTCATAATACTGACGACGGGGGACGCGGTCGGGCGCCATTTCGAGCGAGCACGGCATCTGACAATGCACGGCGCAACCCTGATCGAGGGCACCGGCGATCTGCGGCACGATCTCGGCATGTTGCTGCGGTTCGACATATCGGCGCTGCTGCTCGAAGGCGGCGCCGCGATGCATGCCGCGGCCTGGCGCGCTGGCGTGATCGATCGGCTGCACACGATCGTCGCACCGACGGAATTGGGCGAAGGCGGCGTCATGAGTTTTGAAGGGTTGGAGATTCCGGCGTCCGAGCTGTTTCCGGTTCATGTGGAAATGCTCGGACCGGACGCGTGGATGGAAGCGGATGTTCACCGGCATCGTTGAGGCGACGGGATCCCTGTCCGAGGTGAAAGGCACCGCCGGCGGATTGCGTGTGCGCATTCACACGACGCTGGCGTCGCAATTGAAGATCGGAGACAGTCTCGCGGTGAATGGCGTGTGTCTGACGGTGATTCTGATCGACGGCGAACATGCGCTCGCGGACGTGGGGCCCGAAACCGCGCGGGTGACGACGCTGGGCGCCCTGCAGCGCGGTCAGCAGGTCAATCTCGAGCGGCCGCTGCGGGGCGATGGCCGCTTCGATGGCCATTTCGTACTCGGTCACGTCGACGGCGTTGGCCTCGTCGAGGAGATCAGATCGGAAGGCGAGTCGCACTGGCTGACGATCGGCTTCCCGCCGGCGTTAGCGCCGTATTTCATCCGCAAGGGCTCGATTACTGTGGACGGCATCAGCTTGACCGTCGCGGGGCTCGGCGAGCGGCAGTTCGACGTCATGGCGATTCCCCATACCTGGGCCAACACCACCCTGAAAGAACTCAAGAAGGGCGACAAGGTCAACCTCGAATGCGACATGATCGGCAAGTACGTCGTACGCGCATTGGAGTTGCGCAAGCAGCAGACGGCGCCGTAGTCAATCGCCAGTAGCGAAACAGATGGCCAAGAAAGCCCAGATCAAGATCGCCAAAGGCGCCCGCTCGGCCGGGCCGTTCGCTCCCGTCGAAGCGGCCGTCGCCGCCATCAGACGAGGCGAGATGGTGATCGTCGTCGATGACGAGGATCGCGAAAACGAAGGCGACCTGACGATGGCCGCCGACAAGGTGACGCCCGAGGCGATCAACTTCATGGCGAAATTCGGCCGCGGCCTGATCTGCATGCCGATGACCGGCGAGCGGCTGGACAAGCTCGAAATCCCGTTGATGGTCGAGAAGAACTCGACGCGGTTCGAAACGGCGTTCTGTGTCGCCATCGAAGCCAAGCGCGGTACGAGCACCGGCATTTCGGCCGCCGATCGCGCGGCCACCATCAAGGTGGCGATTCATCCAAAGACGAAACCGTCGGATCTGGCGCGGCCCGGACACATCTTTCCGCTGCGCGCGCGTGACGGCGGCGTGCTGGTGCGCGCAGGGCAGACCGAAGCCGCCGTCGATCTGGCCCGCATCGCCGGACTGGCGCCGGCCGGCGTGATCTGCGAAATCATGAACGACGACGGCACGATGGCCCGTGTGCCGGCGCTGACGAAGTTCGCAAAACGTCACAAGCTGTTGATGATCACGATCGCGGACCTGATTCGATATCGAATGAGGACCGAGGGCCTGGTGACGAAAGTCGCCGAAGCGGAGCTGCCCACGGAACACGGCGCATTCCGCATTCACGGCTTCGAGAGCATGATCGACAAGGAGACGCACCTGGCGCTGGTGTGCGGAGACATCGGCAACGGCGACGACGTGCTGGTGCGTGTCCATTCGAAGTGCCTGACCGGCGACGTGTTTCATTCCGCGCGATGCGACTGCGGCGAGCAGCTCGAGGCGGCGTTGAAGCAGATCTCGCGCGCCGGCAGGGGCGTGCTGTTGTACCTCAACCAGGAGGGACGCGGCATCGGCCTGGCGAACAAGCTGCGGGCCTATGCACTGCAGGATCAGGGCTTCGATACCGTCGAAGCCAACGAACGGCTCGGTTTCAAGGCCGATCAGCGCGACTACGGGATCGGTGCGCAGATCCTTCGGGCCCTGGGGATCCGTTCGATGCGGCTGCTGACCAACAATCCGCGCAAATTCGTGGGCCTGCAGGGGTACGGCCTGTCTGTGTCCGAAACCCTGCCTCTCGAAATTCCCGCCTCGGCGACCACGCGTAAATACTTGAAGGTAAAGAAGGAAAAGCTCGGCCACCGGTTGAAATCCGTCTAGGCCGGGTTTTTCTTCCCAGAACCCCGGAAGTTCAGCTAGGATAAGGGTTTGCGCGGTGACCGAAGAACGTCACCGTGACGGCCCCAAATGTTCGACGCGTTAAGCAATCGTCTCCAGGACGTCTTCCAGTCACTCAAGGGTGAAACACGTCTAACCGAGGCGACCGTTGAAAGAGTGCTGGGCGAAATCCGCCTCGCGCTGCTCGAAGCGGACGTCAACTTCAAGGTCGTCAAGGCATTCGTCGATCGCGTGCGCGATCGGGCGATGGATGTCGAGGTCCAGAAGGGCCTGAACCCGTCGCAGCAGGTCATCAAGATTGTCCGCGATGAACTGCTGGCGCTGTTCGGCGATGCGAAGGGCGGCCTGCGGGAGACCAGCAGCCGGCCGCGCGTCATTTTGATGCTCGGCCTGCAGGGGTCGGGTAAGACCACGACGACCGGCAAGCTCGCGAAGTGGCTGCAGAAGCAGGGGCGCCACCCGATCGTCGTCTCGACCGACGTTCGGCGTCCGGCCGCGATCCAGCAGCTGGCGATCGTCGCCAACCAGGCGGGCGTGCGGGTGCACGATCCGGCGGGACTGATGGATCCGGTGGCGCGCGCCAGGGGCGCGCTGGCCGAAGCGAAAGCGGTCGGCAACGACGTCGTCATCGTCGACACGGCGGGGCGGCTGCACATCGACGACGAGCTGATGCAGGAGCTCGTCGCGATCAAGGACGCGTCGGGACCGTCGGATCTGCTCTACGTCGCTGACGCGATGACGGGGCAGGACGCGATCAAGAGCGCGGGCGAGTTCAACGCGCAGATCGGCGTCACCGGCGTGGTCCTGACCAAGATCGACGGCGACGCGCGCGGCGGCGCGGCGCTCTCGGTGGTGTCGGTGGTCGGCGTGCCGATCGCCTTCGTCGGCAGCGGCGAAAAGCTCGATGACCTCGAGCCGTTCCACGCCGATCGCTTCGTGTCGCGGATGCTCGGCATGGGCGACGTGCTGACGCTGATCGAAAAGGCCGAAGAGGTCATCGATCAGGGCGACGCCGAGAAGCTCGAAGCGAAAATCCGCAAGGGCGGATTTACGCTGGAGGATTTCCGGGATCAGCTGCGGATGCTCAAGCGCATGGGCCCGCTGGACAAGATCCTGGGGATGTTGCCCGGCATGGGCGGCATGAAGGAGCTCGCGGGGCAGAAGCCCGACGAGAAGCAGCTGGCGCGCATCGAAGCGATCATCAACTCGATGACGCCCGACGAACGCAAGCACGCGGACATTCTCGACGGCAGCCGCCGCAAGCGCATCGCGAAGGGCAGCGGCACCACGGTCGAAGACGTCAACCGGTTGCTGAAGCAGTTCGTCGAGATGCAGCGGATGTTGAAGATGGTGGGCAACATGACGGGCCAGCAGGTTGCCGCGCCGCCGAAGAAGAAGAAAAAGAAGGGCCCGTTCAGTTTGATGAAGTAAGACCGCTTTGGCGCCGACGGCCAAAGCACCGTAAACAGCAAGGCAAGCGCGGCCGCGGAGCGCCGCAATGAAAGAGTCAGCATGTTAGCCATCCGTATGCGTCGTACCGGCTCGAAGAAGCGTCCGTTCTTCCGGGTCGTCGTGTCAGAAGCCCGCTCCAAGAAGGAAGGCGAGTTCATCGAAGTGCTCGGCTTCTACAATCCGCGCACCAAGCCGGCCGTCGTCGAAATCAACAAGGAACGGATCAACCACTGGATCAAGAGCGGCGCACGCCCCTCCGATTCGGTGCGCACCCTGCTGGCCCGCCACCTCACCAAGGACCGCGGAGCAGTCGACGCGCCGGTCATGGCGGAGCCGACGGCGCCGAACGCTCGACCCGCTCAGGATGGCCCCGAGCAAGGTCGAGAGACCAAAGCTTAGGAGCGCGCCGTGGCAGCCGACCTCAAAGCGCTGATCGAAACGGTCGCCAAAGCGCTCGCCGATCATCCTGACTCCGTCAGCGTCCGTGAAACGGAGCGCCGCGGCGGGACCGTGTTCGAGCTGCAGGTGGCGGCGACCGATCTCGGTCGGGTGATCGGGCGCCAGGGGCGGACCGCCGCCGCGTTGCGGACGTTGTTGTCGAGCGTGGCGGACGACCGTCGCGTGAGCCTCGATATTCGCGACCCGCAGGGAGGACGCTAACCGCCTTCAGCCTTCAGCCTACCGCCTTCTGTAAGACACGAAGGTCCGGGCCGGAGTCAGAAGGCCGAAGGCCGAAGGCCGATGGATGCATGGCATGACGCGGTGCTGGTCGGCGTCATTGCCCGGACGCACGGCAACCGCGGGGAAGTCATCGTCAATTCCGAGACCGACTTTCCCGAGGATCGTTTTCGGGAAGGCGCGCAGTTGCTGACGCGGCGCAAAGACGGCACCCCCGCCACGCTCGAAGTAGCGACGATGCGGATGCATCAGGGGCGGCCGGTGATCCTGTTCAAGGGCATCGCGTCGATGGACGACGCCGAGTCCCTGGCCGGTCTGGAGTTGCGGGTGCCCGAAACTGAGCTCGGGCGCGACGTGCTCGAAGCCGGCGCGTATTACCATCGCGACCTGATCGGTTGCGAAGTGGTGACCGAGGGCGGCGAATCCGTCGGTACGGTCGCCGCGGTGGAAGGCGATGGCCATGCCACGCGATTGGTGGTGCGCGGCCGCCGCGGCGACGTGCTGGTGCCGTTCGTGGACGCGATTTGCACGGTTGACATCGCCGCGAAGCGGATCACGATTCGGCCGCCGGAAGGCCTGCTCGAGCTGAACGGAGACTGGCGTTAGCAGCGCCGGCGTCGAGCGAAGGCGGGAGATACAGCGATGAAGATCGACGTGATCACGATCTTCCCGCGGATGGTGGAAGCCGGCCTCGCCGAGGGCGTGGTAGGCCGGGCCAGGACCGCAGGCGTGCTCGACATCGTCGTGCACAACCTGCGTGATTTCACGGCGGACAAGCATCACGTCGTTGATGACGTGCCGTTTGGCGGTGGTCCGGGCATGGTGATGAAGCCAGAGCCGTTTTTTTCGGCGCTGGCAGCGATTCGAGAACGGCGGGGCGTGCCGGATGCGGTGATTCTGCTGACGCCGGCGGGCGAGCGGTTTACGCAGGCGGGCGCGCAGCGGCTCTCGGC
The DNA here is from genome assembly GCA_035626435.1 of Vicinamibacterales bacterium. GTDB lineage: Bacteria > Acidobacteriota > Vicinamibacteria > Vicinamibacterales > UBA2999 > 12-FULL-67-14b. The sequence continues at coordinate 7,733 of DASPNQ010000089.1, read as the reverse complement.
GCACGGTCACCTCGTGTTCCTGTGTGGACGCTACGAGGGGATCGACGAGCGGGTGCGCGAAGCGCTGGCGAGCGAAGAGATTTCCATCGGCGATTACGTGCTGTCGGGCGGCGAGGTGCCCGCGCTGGTCGTCATCGACGCGGTGGCGCGATTGATTCCCGGTGTGGTCGGCGACGATCAATCGGTGGCGGCGGATTCGTTTACGCGCGGGTTGCTCGATTACCCGCATTACACGAGGCCGGCGGAGTACGAAGGTCGGCAGGTGCCCGACGTGTTGTTGTCGGGCCATCACGCCGAAATACGGCGATGGCGCCGCGAGACGGCGCTGCGGCGGACGGTGGAGCGCCGGCCCGATTTGCTGGCCACCGCGCAACTCGACGCCGACGAACGAGAGTGGTTGGAACGGGCCAATAGGCGAAAGGGCCAAGAGGCCAATAGGAGTACGTCATGACTGCAATGGAGATGGTGGAGAAGGCCCAACTGATCGAGCGGCCGCGGATGAAGGCCGGCGATACGGTGAAGGTGCACGTCCGGGTCAAGGAAGGCGACAAGGAGCGCATCCAGATTTTCGAGGGTGTGGTCATCGGCCTGCGCCGCGGCGGCAATCGCGCCACCTTCACGGTGCGCAAGGTGTCGTTCAGCCAGGGTGTCGAGCGCATCTTCCCGCTGCACTCGCCGACCATCTCGAAGGTCGAGGTCGTGCGCTCCGCAAAGGTCCGTCGCGCGAAGCTGTACTTCCTGCGCGACCTGAAGGGCAAGGCGGCGCGCATGAAGGAAGTCAAGCGAACCAACTAAACTAGGTGCCTTTGGCGCCTGGGCTGCCTCAGGTGCCAGGGGTGCTCTGTGCGCAAGGTTTCCGCTCGCAAGAACATCGAGAACAGCCTCCACCGCTACGGTTTCGTGGCGGTGGCGGGCGTTGACGAAGTTGGCCGCGGCTGCCTGGCCGGCCCGGTGATGGCCGGCGCTGTGATTCTCCATCCCGATCGGCGCATCGACGGCCTCGCCGACTCGAAAGCCTGCACGGTCGCTCAGCGCGAACGCCTCTACCACGAAATCTGCAGGAAAAGCATCTCGTGGGCGGTGGTCTCCGTCGACCCGGACGAGATTGATCGCATCAACATCCATCAAGCGACGCTGCAGGCGATGCGCCGCGCCGTGCTGCAACTCGTGCCGCTGCCAGATGCAGTTTTGGTAGATGCATTTCGAATTCCGTCATTGCCGATGGCGCAGCGCGGCGTCGTCAAAGGCGATCGCCGGGCGTCCGCGATAGCGGCGGCCTCGATCGTGGCGAAAGTGACACGGGATCGATTGATGCAGGTGTTGCACGATGCTGATCCCAGATACGGCTTCGACCGACATAAAGGGTATGCGACCGCCGACCACCTCTCGGCCGTTGCACGGTTTGGCTACTCGCCGCAGCATCGTCGTTCGTTCAGGCCCGCAACCCTGTTTGATACCATTGATTAAGGGTCGTCCACGTGCCGCCGTTTGATCGTGATGCCGCATTAAAGGCGGCGGAGAAGGCCTTGAAACTCGGCAAGGTTGATGCCGCAATCGCCGAGTACGTCAAGGTCGTCGAGGCCCAACCGCGCGACTGGAACAGCGCCAATACCCTTGGCGACCTGTACGTGCGCTCGAACAAAGTCGAACGGGGCCTCGAGCAGTACGTCCGCATCGCCGATCACCTCAAAGAGGAGGGTTTTTTCCCGAAGGCCGCCGCCCTCTACAAGAAGATTCTCAAACTCAAGCCGGACGACGAATACGCGCTGTTGCAGGCCGGTGACCTGGCGGCGACGCAGGGTCTGCTCGCCGACGCCAAGCAATATTTCCTGCAGGTCGCGGAACGGCGCAAGGCGCGCGGTGATCGAAAGGGCGCCGCGGCGGTCGCCATCCGCCTCGGCACGCTCGATCCTGAAGATCTCGACGCGCGCCTTCGCGCGGGTCAACTCGCCGCGGAGATGGGCGATCACGCCGTCGCCCTGCGTGAATTCCGCGAAGTCGCGCTGCGGCTGGAGCAGCAGGACAAGCACGCCGAAGCGCTGGTCCCGCTGCAACTTGCCTACGATCTCGACAAGTCCGACGAATCGATCCGCCGCCGTCTGTTCTCGGCATATCTGAACGGCGGCAACGCCGACCTGGCGCGTCAGGTGGCCAGCAGCGCGGACGACCTCAAGCAGGTGGCCGCGGCCTACGACCACGCCGGCAACATCGATGCGGCGCTCGACGTCCTCGCGCACATCGCCGCCGCCGATCCGTCCGATCTCGACGTGCGCGCCAACCTCGCGCTGGCGTTCGTGGCGCGCGGCGATCTCGACAAGGCACGCGCGTATTTGTCGGCGGAGACCGCCGGCGCCAATCCGGCGCTCTGGTTGACGCTGGCCGAGATGGAGCTGCGCGGCGACCACTTCCCAGAGGGAAAGTCCGCCGTGGTGCAGGCGCTGACACTCGATCGCAATCAGGCGCAGCCTGCGATCGCGATGGCCTGCCGTCTCGCGGAAGCGAATCCGGAAGCAGGGTTTCAAGCGGTCGACGCTGTCGCCGATGTGGCGGTGGCCGAATCCGATTTTGCGGCCGCCGCGGCCGCCTTGGGCGAATTCACCTCGCGCGTGCGATCTCACTTGGTGGCCTTGATGCGGCTCGTGGAAATCTGCGTCGACGGCGGGCTTGACGCGACCCTGGACGGCGCGCAGGCGGCGCTGGCCGAGGCCTACCTCGACGCCGGCCGCGGGCTGGAAGCACGCATCATCAGCGAAGATCTGATGGCCCGCGAGCCTTCGAACCGCCTCAACGTCGATCGGTTCCGGCGCGCGTTGGTGATGCTTGGCGAAGACAATCCCGATGCCATCATTGCCGATCGGTTGAGCGGGGAGAGCCCGTTTCTGGCCCTCGAACGGATGGATCTCAACGAGGGTATGTCCTTCGATGCGCCGGCAGCGGCTGTTGCGGCGGGGATGGAGGCGGTCGCACACCAGAACAGCACTCGCGCGTCGGATTCGGAGGCGGACTCCATCGAGATCGATCTCACGGAGATGCTCGATACGCGTGCGACGGTCGAGCCGTTTCAGCCGCTGCCGCTGATTCCGCCGCCGCCGCGCTCGCTCGATCAGGTCTTCCGCGGCATGCGCGACGACTCCGGGCGCGCTTCATCCGAGGAAGCGGCTGCGGAGCAGTACCGTCTCGCCCTGACCTACCATGAGATGGGCATGGTCGACGATGCCATCGCCGCGCTGCAGGGTGCCGCGCGCTCGCCGCGCCAGCGCTTCGATGCCGCCTCGATGCTTGGCCGTCTGTATCTCGAACGCAACGATGCGCCTCATGCGATCGAATGGCTGGAGCGCGCCGCCGAGGCGCCGGCGCCGACACCCGATGCGGGGCGTGCGCTGTTGTACGACCTCGCCAAGACGCTCGAGTCGTCCGGCGAGCACTCGCGCGCGCTGGCGGTGTTCGTCGAGCTCGAATCCGAATCGGGAGGTTACCGCGACGTCGCGCGGCAGATCGATAGGCTGTCGAAAGTCCAGGCGCGAGGCTGATCCCTGTTCAGGCGGCTTCTTTTCGTTGCCCTGCTCCTCGAGAGTGGTCTACTTCTGGTCCTGATCCCGTGGTCCGCCTTCTGGGATCGCAATTATTTCCTCGAAGCCTCCTCTTCGCTGCATGCCGTGTTGACGAGCAACTACACCCGGGGAGCGATCAGCGGCCTTGGCCTGATTAACGTCTGGGCTGCGCTTGCCGAACTGTCTGACCTGTTTCGACGATCGGTCGGAACGAATTCGAGTTCGCAGGTCTGACGCCGGGGATGATCCTGTGTCTGGTGACCGATCGGCGCCGCTTTGCCTCGATTGCCAATTTGCTCGAGCAGATTGAGGCGGCCGCCCGGGCCGGGGTGGACTTCATCCAGATCCGCGAGAACGACCTTGACGATGCCGATCTGGTCCGGCTGGTGCGCGAGAGCGTCCGCCGTACCGAGGGCACGTTGGCGAAAGTGCTCGTCAACGACCGCCTCGACGTCGCTCTGGCGTCGGGTGCGGCGGGCGTCCATCTGAAGGAACGGTCGTTCTTGCCGGCCGAGCTGAGACCGGTCGTGCCTGAGGGCTTTGTCATTGGTTGCTCGGTGCACTCCGTGGACGCCGCGGTGGCACGGCAAGACGCGGACTTGCTGGTCGCCGGCACCGTGCGCCCGACGGCGTCGAAGCCGGACGCCAACCACCTGGACGAGGCCGGGCTGCGCGCCATTGTCGCGGCGGTCGGAAAGCCGGTCCTCGGAATCGGCGGATTGGATTTATCTACGATTTCGTTAGTGCACGCCAGCGGCGCTGCGGGCATGGCCGGCATCGGCGCGTTCCTGGTATCCGGGTCCGGCGAAGAAATCTCTCTGAATGTGCAGAAACGTGTCACAGCTCTGCGTTTCGCACTTGAAACCGCGCGTCGACGCACCTAAGATGTCGCCACTGCCTGTCGAGAGACTGGCGGTTCTGTCCAACACAACACGCTCAACTCGAAGCAGTGGCTGATCATCGCTTGCTCGATCCGGCTGCGCGTCTCCGCGACGCGCGCGAGGCGAAAGGTCTTTCGCATCGCCAGGTAGCTGAGGCTACGAAGCTATCCGTCCGCCAAATCGATCTGCTCGAAAAGGGTTGCCTCAAGGATCTGCCCGAGGGGATCTATCGCCGCGCGATCATCCGCGCTGTCGCGCGCGAAGTCGGTCTCAACCCCGAACAGCTGCTTGCTGAATTTGCGGCGAAGTATCCGGATGCGCTGCCCGCACCGGCGCCTCCGATCGTCACCGAAATCAAGACCGGATCGTCTCCGAACCGGTTGGTCACCTTCATGAGCGCCGCGCTGCCGCTGATCGCCGGGCTGGCCTACTTCGGCGTGCCGATTGCCCGCGCGACCATCGCCGAACCGGCGGCAAAGCCGGTGCAAGCGCGGCGCATCGCGCCGCTTCGCGCCGAGGTTCTCCCGGTTGGCGGCTTCAGCGAGCCGCCGGTATCGCCCGCCTCCCGGCCCGTCCCCGTCGTCGTCACCTTGACGATTTCGTCGCGGTGTCAGTTGCGCGTCGTGGCCGACGGCACCCAGATCATCGGCCGGACGATGGAGCAGGGCGAAACGGTGCCCATCGAACTCGGCGACGAGTTGGTGCTGCTTGGCGACAACGCGTCAGCCGTGCAGTTCAGCATCAACGGCCAGGCCGGGCGCCTGCTCGGCGAGCCGGGCGACGCGCTGTCGACCCGCATCGGCCGCGACGACTATCAGGATTTCCTGGTCCGTTACTAATGCCCGCCGGTCTCAGCACGCCGCTGCTGGATTTCTTCCGGCGCGGCGAAGTTGCGCGCGACGTGCGCATGCTGGCGGCCCAGGGCGCGATTGCGCCGCGGCCGCTGGAGCAGCTCGGCATCCTGATGGTGCTGACCGGGGACCACGATCCGGAAGTCAAGCGGACCGCTGAGGAGACACTGGCAAGGCTGCCATCGAACCTGGTCGCCGATTTCATTGCGCGCGCCGATGTGCCCACCGAGCTGCGCGATTTCTTCATTCGCCGCGGTATCAATCCATCCGACACACCGGCGCCCGATGTCGAGGAGCCCTTGACCGACGCCGACGCCACCGGCCTCGTCGAGGGCGACGAACAGCGAACGCAACAGACCTTCCAGGAGCGCCTCAGCACGATGACGGTGCCCGAGAAGATGAAGTACGCGATGAAGGGCACGCGTGAGATGCGTGCCGTATTGATCCGCGATCCGAACCGGCTGGTTGCCTGCGCGGTGCTGAGCTGCCCGAAGGTGAACGAGGCGGAAGTCGAGTCATTCGCGAAGATGGGCAATGTCTCTGAGGACATCCTGCGCGCCATCGCGATGACTCGCGCGTGGACGAAGAACTATTCCGTGGTCCTCAGCCTGGTGAAGAATTCCAAAACGCCGGTCGCGCTGTCGCTGAACCTGATGCAGCGGCTTACCGACGCGGACGTGAAGAAGATTTCGACGGACCGAAACGTGGCCGAGCCCCTGCGGCTCGCGGCCCGGAAGCGGGCGCTCGAGAAGTTGAAGTAGGGGAGGCGACGCCGCCGCGTGCGGCCTGCGCCCATTCCGATCGCATTTGCGCCAGCCCGTCCATGTAGACGGCGACCCGTTCCCGCTCTTCTTCTGTGGGCAGCGTCTTCAGCAAATCAATCGCGCGGTGCAGGTCCTCTTTGATCGTGGCCTTGGTCGCAGCGTAATAGATCTTCTTGATCTCGGCGATCGCGTCCATTCGCCGTCAGTATACGGCTACCTGGGAAACTGAACCTCGCCTGCGAAACGCCGAAGTCCGTTCGCCGCACCAAGGTATTCGCCCACCACCCAGACGGTGCCCTCCACCGGATCGATAGCCGCCGCGAAATAATCACCGAAACGCGCCAGCGCCTGCGGGGGATTCGGACTGAACGCGAACTCGCCGCGCTTGAATCAGGGGTTCGCGCAACGTTCCCGGAGCATCGGCGGCCAGGCGGCCGGTGACGTACAGAGACGGGTATTCATCGGCTGCGGAACGCCCGAAGACTATCGCCGCGTTGCCGACAGCGTCGACGGCAATCGCAGGGTAGTAGGACCAACGGTCGTCGCGCGGCAGCTGGCCTTCTTGAACGAGACGCGGTGCGGCCGGCCAATCTCGAAGGCTGATTTCCGCAAACGTGATTGCCGAGCCGGTCGCCGGAGGCGCCGCCCCAGATACGTCGACCAGCCATAACGAGTCGTTGCGGTAGACCGGCGGCGCGCGCAGGCCGGAAAAAACGCTAATCGTGGTTGCGGTGCCAGGTTGCGCAGCATGCGAAGCCTGCCGGCAAGACCGGGTGGAAGCGACCGTGCGACTGACGATCACCGGATCGGTCTGCGGCTGGCTGATGCCAATGACGACGTAACCGCAGACCGCCGTCGATTGGCCGACCAGGAAAATGGCGGCGTTGTGGCCCAGGTGATTGGCCACTTGCAATGCCGCGCGTAGCGGCGCGCCGGTCGCAGGATCTCGAGGATTCATGATATCGCGTGCGGTGACGCGAGGCCCTCAAGAATGCGTGATTTGTCGAGTATGCGGATCTTCAGCACCTTGCTGTCCGCCGTTGGCTCGACGCCCGGCGGCGTGAATGGGAACATCTGCATCGCAATCACGACGCTATCTGGGGTGACGGCGAGGCTTGGATAATCGGCCCACATTTCAGTTCGCACCCCGTTGTCGGTCGTCGCATCAAGACTGAAGAAGTGCCAGTCGGCGCCGGTCAGCGACCCAGGGCTGTGCGATCGGGATACCGCCAGTAACAAGCGCGAATAGCAGGTTCCCGGCTGGGATGAGCAGTTCGCCCCGCCGCCGCGTTCGGCCGCGACGGCAAAGAATCGCTGGCTGCGCTGGTCATAGAGCGTGCGGATGCCGAAGGGGTTGGCGCTGCGATCGCGGACGGGATCGAAAAACTCGCCGAGGGTCGATGCCCGCAGCAGGGCGCCCGCTTTGGTTCGTAATGCCACGGATCCGTTGTTCGATAACAACAGCACTGCAGGGCCGGCGGCAATGCCCTCGTCGATGTGATTCCCCGCCGTGTCCGTCACGTCAAACGATCGTGGGACCGACAGCGATTACGCGGCTGCATTGGAAACCACTGCGAGTGCGCCGATCGCCAGAAACCAGTGAGGGCGGTAGCGGCAGCGCAACGCAAGCAGTGGAGCGAGTAGTCCCATGATTCGTGCCGTCGCGCAGATTCTCGCCATACCGGT
>DASPNQ010000088.1:0-28804 GCA_035626435.1 Vicinamibacterales bacterium | reverse complement strand
CGTCGGCGGACAAATTCAAGCCGAACGGATGGCCCTTGACGGCGCGTGTTTTCACGCCCGGACCAATCCATCCCGTGGGCACGTAGTCGGCCTCGAGGCGCGCGGGATTGAACCAGTCCTCGAGGGTCGCGACCGAGCCGTTGTGCTCGAACGGACCGCGGTACCACACCCCCTTCAACGAGGGGATCTTGTAGTAACCGGTGCCGCGCCTGGTCGACATCGTCAATGTCGGATCGGTGCCGACGCGTGCGTCAAGGATGTCGAAGCGCTGGTAGTGATCGGCGGGCGGCGTGAAGCCGTCCGCGGGCACCAGCTTGTTGGCGGTATACAGCGGCGGCGTGTGGCAGCGGGCGCACCCGCTCGCGTTGAAGACACGCTCACCACGCTTGGCCCGCTCGTCAAACGGATGCGGGTTCGGCGGCGGCGTCAGCGAATAAATGAATTGCGCGAGCGCGTAGAGCTGCGGGTCGGAGTAGCGGTCGCCGGCGCCGGAGAACGACGCCTTGCCCGGAGGCGGCAGCGTCTTTCCGTCGGCCGCGGCGGGAATGTATCCGCCAAAGTTGCCCAGCATATCCATCGTCTGGTTCATGGCCGCATAGCGCATCACGTCCGCGATGCCGCGATGCCTGCCCAATCCCGTCTTGTCGAAGTAGCGGCGTTCGCGCAAGCCGATCAGATCGGGAATCGCGGGCGGAGCAAACAGGCTAGTGCCCTGGCGGACAAGCACACCCGGCGGCACCGCGGCGAGCGCCTGCTGGAGCTGCGCGCCCGTCATCGCGTCCAGGCGGGAGGAGACCGCCGGGTCCCATGGCGCCGCTGATAGCGCGTTGCGAACCAGGCGCACGACCGGCGGCGGCAGCGGGGGAATCGTGTCGCTCGTGACCGGGTCGAACGGAAAGTTCCCTTGCGCGCCGAGAATGGCGCGGCCATCGGGCATCACGCGCGTATGACACATCGAACACGCAAGGTTACCGACGGCAACACGGCCTCGTTCGCGAACGACGTAGCGGGCGAACGGCATGACGCCTTCCGAGGTCAGCGGCACGCGATGGCGCTCGTACCATTGCGGATCGCGGATCATCTCCATCGTGACGATCGGCCCGTCGTAGTCGATCGGCATCTCGAACACGTCGCGGCCGGCGTTGATCCAGTCGGCTTCGGTAGTCAGCGCTGCAGGGTCGAAGATGCGCTGCGGCTCGGCGGCTTTCAACGTGTCGAGATATCCAGCCGGCTCACGCGAGGGGTGATAGATCGGATAGCTCTTGTAGAGAATGCGCTCAGGCAGCGCGTAGTAATAGTCGCGCGACACATGACGCGGCGTCGCGCTGGCCGTTGCCAGCGGCAGCTCGTAGTCATGCAGAAGCTCGTCGCTCCAGAATTCCGGAATCGCGACCGGGCGTTGCGCGACGGCGACGGCGCCGGCGCTGACTGCGGCACACAGCGCCAGTGCGATGAACCGGCGGCGTGGACCGTTGGGGCGGTAATCGGTCGTCATCGCGTCGAGGCGCGCTTGCGCGCCTTCGGTTTCGGGTTGTCAAGGGGCACGTATTTCTCGGCCCAATCCGCGATCGAATTGATCGCTTCGGCCAGGCTCCTTCCTTTCCGAGTCAATGAGTATTCCACGCGTACCGGAGTATCGGGCACAACCGCGCGCTCCACGACCCCCTCCTCTTCCAGTTCCTGCAGCCGCTCGCTGAGCATGCGATCGGTAATGCCTGGGATGGCATCGCGCAGCGTGGCAAACCGGCAGGTCTGCTTGAGCAGCAGAAAAATGATCGCCCCGTTCCAGCGTCGGCCAATCAGCTCGCTGGCATGGTGAAAGCGCGTGCACAGCTGCGGCGGCGTCGCGACGGCGTGTTTCATAGCGGGATGGAACCTTTAGGGTAGCACGGCATCTATTGGACAGGTAGTCACTTATTTTTATATAGTGACTAGTAAATAAGAATCAGGAGACGAATCATGGATGCTGGATTGTTGCTCGCGAGGTTGGTATTCGGACTGTTGATGGCCGGCCACGGCGCCCAGAAGGTGTTCGGCTGGTTTGGCGGCTACGGGCTTGCCGGCACCGGCGGCTTCTTCGAATCGCTGGGCTTCAAGCCCGGCCGTTGGTTCGCAGCTGCCGCCGGCGGCACGGAACTCGTCGCCGGATTGCTCCTCGCGGCGGGTCTCCTCGGGCCTCTCGGCCCGGCGCTGATCCTCGCGGTGATGATCGTCGCGATGGCGACGGTGCACTGGGCGCATGGGCTGTTCGCGGACAAGAACGGCATCGAAGTGCCGCTGCTCTACGCGACCGCCGCTACGGCGATTGCGCTGAGCGGTCACGGCGCGTATTCGGCGGACGCGCTGCTCGGCCTGTCGTGGTCGGCACCGGTGATCTGGTCGGCATTGGCGGCCGGTGCGATCGGCGGCCTGGCGAACCTCGCGATCCGAAAGACCGATCGCGTCGCTGTGCACGTCTAACGAGAACACCGAGGCCGTTGGGGCGTTGGTTTCGTGCCACTATTTTGTGTGAGTCGCCATATGTTCCGAGGCCTCGTCTTCGCGCTGCTCGTTTCGACGTCGCTGGTGGCACAGCCGCCCTCACTGCCGTCAACGGTCGCGCCGTTCCCAGGCGGATTGTCGGGCACCCTCGTTTTTCAGTCGGATCGGCCGGGCCCCGACAATCCCGACGGGCGGAACCATCTTTTCGCCCTCGATCTGGGCAGCGGCCGCGTCACGCAGCTGACCTCCGGGCGCAATCACCACGACCAGCATCCGAAATGGTCGCCGGACGGCAGCCGTATTTCGTTCATCTCGTCCCGCGCCGGCAGTTTCGACATTTGGGTGATGAATGCCGACGGCACGAACCCGACGCGCATTACCGATCATCCGGCAAGCGACTACGACCCGATCTGGATGCCGGACGGCCAGAGCCTGATCTTCAGCTCCGAGCGCGACAGCCGCAGCGATCTCTATCGCGTGTGGCTCAACGACAAGCGCGTCGATCGGCTCACGCACCACTTCGTCGGCCGGGCGATCATGCCCAACGTGTCACCCGACGGAAAATCCGTCGCGTTCGCGGCGCAGACGCTGCAGCGGCTGCAGTTCTGGGAGTTCCAGGTCCACATCCTCGACCTCGCCAGCGGCAAGACCCGCGCGCTCGACAACAGCGGCGGCGCCTGCTGGCCGTCGTGGTCGCCCGACGGGCGCCAGCTTGCGAACGTGCTCCTCGCGAAAGAGCCTTCCACGCTGCAGATCCGCAACGTCGACGGCAGCGGCACGCGCGAGATCGCGGCGGCGCCGGGACGCTGGGCGTATTACCCGGATTGGTCCAAGGACGGCAAGACCATCGCGTTCTCGGTGAGTCCCGCACATCACAAGGGCGAGGATTGGGACCTGGCGTTGATTCAGTCTGACGGCTCGGGCTTCCGCAAGCTGACCACCGGCCCTGGCAACGATCGCCTCCCCGACTGGAAGCCGTAATCCACCACCGGCGCGCCGCTTCGGCGGTCCGATCACGCGACTCGCCCGTGAATGCCGATTCGCTACAATCTTTGCGATGTCCGTGCGGGGTTTGGTCGCCGTTGCTGCGACGTGCGTGCTCGCGGGCTGCGGCCAGGCACCTTCGACGCAGGCGATCGATCGCCTGACACCGTGCAGCGGTGATGACGCCCCCGCCGATGCCTACTGCGGCACGCTCACGGTGTACGAGAACCGTGCGGCGAAGCAGGGCCGCCAGATCACTCTCAACATCGTCGTGCTGCCGGCGCTGCGCGCGGATGCGCAGCCCGACCCGCTGTTCTTTCTCGCCGGCGGTCCCGGACAGGGCGCCGCCAAGCTCGCCCGCATGGTCCGCGAGATGTTCCGTACCGTGCAGCGCGACCGCGACATCGTCCTCGTCGATCAGCGCGGCACCGGCAAGTCGAACCCGCTGAACTGCGATCCGGACGAGGAAGACGACTCGCTGCAGGCGGCGCTCGAGACGGCCGCACAAACGCTGGCCCGGCTGAAGTCATGCATGGCGAAATACGACGCCGATTTGACGCAGTACACGACGCCGATTGCCATGGACGATCTGGATGACGTGCGGGCGTTTCTGAGGTACGAGCGCATCAATCTCTACGGCGGCTCGTACGGCACGCGAGCGGCGCTGGTTTACATGCGACAGCATGGCGATCGTGTGCGGAGCGTCATTCTCGATGGTGTCGCGCCGGCGGACATGCGGCTGCCGCTGTTCTTTCCGCGAGATTCACAACGCGCGTTCGACCGGCTGGTTGCGGACTGCGAATCCGACGAAGGTTGCCGGCAGGCCTACCCCAACCTCGGCGCGCGTATGCAGGCGCTGATGACCCGTCTCGAAACGGCTCCGCCCACCGTGCGCGTCACGCATCCGCGCACCGGACAACCATCCGACTTGAAGATCGATGCGCGATTACTGTCGGGAATCGTCGTCTTTGCTTTGTATCTACCCACCGCCTCGGCGCTGGTGCCGGCGATCATCACCGCCGCCGAGGCCAACGACTTTCAAAGCATGCTCGCGCTCGGCACCCTCGGCGACGGCGGCGAACGCAACATGAGCCTTGGCATGCACCTGTCGGTGATCTGCGCGGAGGACGCGCCGCGCAACACGCCTGAGGAGCTCGCCAGGGAGTCGGCGGCGACGTTGTTTGGCAAGTACGTCATGAAAGTCCAGAGCGACGCGTGCGCGTTCTGGCCGCGCGGCTCGATCGACGCGTCGTTTTACGAACCCGTGAAGAGCGACATTCCCACGCTGGTGCTGTCCGGTGAGATCGATCCGGTGACACCGCCATCGTGGGGCGAGCAGGCCGCCGCACACCTGTCCAATTCGAAACACATCATCATTCCGGGCACGGGCCATACCGCGGGTGGTACCGGCTGTGGCCAGCGGCTGATGCGCGAGTTCATCGAGAAAGGCTCGGCGCAGAACCTCGACACCAGCTGCGTCGCCCGCGTGAAGCGGCCGTTGTTTTTTCTGACCCCGGCCGGCCCGGATCCGAAGGGGCGCACGACCCCGCCACCCGGTCACAAGGTTGGCGGCAAATGATCCGCGTCACCAACCTGCACAAAGCATTCGGCACGGTCCGCGCCGTCGACGGCGTCAGCTTCGAAGCCCGCGATGGCCAGGTCACGGCGTTACTCGGTCCGAATGGCGCCGGCAAGACCACGACGCTGCGCATGCTGTATACGCTGATGCGGCCCGACGGCGGCGAGATCGCCGTCGATGGCATCGACGCGGTTCGGAACCCGCAAGCCGCCCGCTTCGCCCTCGGCGTGCTGCCCGACCTGTCGGGTCTGTATCCGCGCCTGACGGCCCGAGAGCACATCGAATACTTCGGTGAGCTGCAGGGCATCACGGGCAGCGACTTACGGCGCCGCACCGATCAACTGTTGACGATGCTCGACATGACCGCGATCGCCGATCGCCGCGTCGCGGGGTTCTCGCACGGCGAGCGCACCAAGACGGCGCTGGCGCGCGCCATCGTCCACAATCCGAAGAACGTGCTGCTCGACGAGCCGACCAACGGTCTCGACGTGATGAGCACGCGCGCGGTGCGCGAGATCATCCGGCGGTTGAAGAGCGAAGGCCACACGGTGCTGTTCTCGAGCCACGTGATGCAGGAAGTATCGGCGCTGTCCGACACCATCGTCGTAATCGCGCGCGGCCGGATCGTCGCGGCCGGCTCGCCCGACGAGCTTCGCGCCCAGACCGGCCACCAGAACCTCGAGGACGCGTTCGTCGCGCTCAGCGGCCTCGATCCCGATCGCGCTGAAACCAGCGCGGGGACCGCGGCGCGATCGTGAGCCGGGCGATTGTCAACCAGGCGCTCGTCGTGGTCCGCAAGGAGATCAAAGACTGGGCGCGCGATCGCCGATCGATCATCACCGTGCTGGTCAGCTCGCTGCTGGCCCCGGCGATCATCGGCGTGATGTTCACGCAGCTGGCGAGCCGCCAGCGTCAGGTCGAAGACGTCACGATCCCGGTCGTCGGCGCCGAGCACGCACCGGCGTTCGTCGACTGGCTGAAACAGCAGGCCGGCGTCGAGGTCGTCGATGGCCCGGCGGATCCGCAGGAGGCCGTCCGCTCGCGCCAGGAAGACGTCGTGCTGGTGATCCCCGAGAACTTCGCCAAGCAGTTCAGCACGTCGAAGCCGGCGCAGATTCGGCTGATCAACGACAGCTCGAGCCAGAACGCGCGGCCGAAGGTGCAGCGGATTCGCGGACTCGTGCAGCGCTACTCGGCGGAGATCGGCAGCCTGCGGCTGATCGCCCGCGGCGTCAGTCCGGTCGTCGCGACACCGGTGCAAATCGAGGACGTCGAAGTGTCGAGCGCCCAGCAGCGTGCCGCGACCATCCTCGGTTTCATCCCGCTGTTCATCATGATCGCCGCGTTCACCGGCGCGATGTCGATCGCCACGGACTCGACGGCCGGTGAGCGCGAACGCGGTTCGCTTGAAGCGCTGCTCGTCAATCCGGCACCGCGCGGCGCCATCGCCGGCGGCAAATGGCTTGCCGGATCGCTTACGGCCATGCTCAGCGTGCTGGTGTCCGGAGCGCTGCTCTATGCGTTGTTCAAGTACATTCCGTTGCAGGATCTCGGCATCCGCTTCCGGATCGGCCCTCAGCAGGTGGCCGGGTTTCTCGTCGTGATTCTGCCGCTCTGCCCGCTGATCGTCGCGATCCAGATGTACGTCGCGACCTTCGCGAAGTCATTCAAGGAGGCGCAGAGTTACCTGAGCTTCCTGATGATGGCGCAAATGATCCCCGGCATGATGGCAACCATGAATCCGGTCATGAACAAGCCGTGGATGTATTACGTGCCGTGGATCGGCCAGCAGACACTGCTCTCGGACGTGCTCGGCACCAAGGCGATCAGCCCGATGGTGTTCGTCGTGGTTGGCGCGGTAAACGTCGCGCTGGCGATCGTCGCGGTGCGAGCGGTCGCAGGATTGCTGGAGAGAGAGCGGATTGTTTTCGGGAGATAGCGGTTGGTGGTTGGTGGTCGGTGAATCCCATAACTCACCTCGAACCACCAACCTGCCAACGATTGGTGCTACTTCACGTTGACGACGACGTGCGCGGTCGTCCAGCAGCACTGATCGCCGCCGCCGCCGTCGCCGGAGCTGTCGTTGACCTGCGCGCGAAGCCAGTAGGTGCCGGGCGCGCTGAACGTCGCGGTGGTCTTCGCTTCGACGAATTTCTTCGCGTCGCCGTCGTTCTCCAGCGGAATCACGTCGTCGGCAAACTTGACGGTGCCGGGGCCGCGATACTTGCGCCAGATCACGCGGTAGGCGCCGCGATTGATATTGCGCGCGGCGATCGAAGCGCCACCGGTCGGTGCGCCGGCCGCACTGTTGGTGATGATGCGATTGCCGATGATCGCCGGAGGCGGCTCGTTGACCGGAGCGGCGGGCTTCCTGGCCGCCTCGCGCGCCGCGCCCGCGCCACCCGGGGGCGTCGACTCGAAGACGATGGTTGGCGGCTGATCGGCCACCCACGCCATCAACTCGACCGGCTGTCCCACGGTCCCGGTCAGTGTCTTTACGAACTTTTCTTTCGGCGGTCCAATCAACTCAGGGCCGTCGGCTGAGAACTTGATCCGCGGCGGCTCGTTGCCGTTCGCGCCGTTCTTGAAGAAGTCGATCCAATACGGCGGGTTGAGCCAGAACGAGACGGCCGACGTGTGTCCGTTCGCCGTCAGCGTCCAGGTCAGCTTTTTCTGACCAAAGTCTTTCGGCACCGGAATGGCGAATACTCCCCACTCGCGCCCCGAATGGAACACGGTGGGCTGTCCGTAATCAGGACCGCCGGGCTCGATGCGGTTCTCCGGACCGATCGGAATCTCGACGTCTTCCTTGTTGCGGTTGAAGTAGCCGATCAACAGGACGTTGGTGCCGTCCTTCAAGGGACCCCAGCCTTCGAAGGCGGGATAGACCGCTTCACCGGTGGTGCCGAGCGGCTCCAGCAGCACACCCGAGGGCATGGCCGGCCGCGGCGCTTGAGGCTGCTGGGCGTGAGCGACGACGAGAAAAGCCGCCGCAACCATGAGGGCTGCGGCGGCTGAACGTTGGAAACGCATTGATTCGCGGTGGCCTTATTGCTGCTGCGACGCGTTGTTCGTCGTCAGGTTGAGGGCCTTGCGCCGCTCCTCGACCGCGGCGCGATAATCGGCGTCGTTCATGTAGGTCACGTTCACCCAGGCATGCGCCATCTCGTCGACGGTGCGGTCCCCGTACCCGACCCACACGTTGGGATCCGGGTTGGCCTTGTTCGCCGCGGTGTTGTCGTGCCACGCAGTGACCTTGATCAGTGTCCCTTTGGGAAGAAGGGGCGCCGCGGTCTCCTTGTAGACATAGGTGTTGTGCCAGTTGAAGTTGAAGTCCGACACGTGGCTCAACACCTGGATCTGGCCGTTCGGCAGAATCGCTTCCATCGCCATCGCCTTGCCGCGCAGGTGCATGTGGGGCTGATAGCTTTCGACGCGACCGTTCTCCTTTAACAGGAAGTAGCCGACGGTGGCCTTGACGGTGTTTGGCGGAATATCGACGGCGGAGCCGAGCGCGTTGCCGCCGCTGCCGCTGCCGTTGGTGCCGCCCATCAGGTGCAGCACCTGGCGGAATTTCGGTTCCTGGCCTTTCGGATAGAAGTAGATGCCGAGCTCGACGTGATCGGTGATGTCCTCGCCGCCGTTCGAATAATGGACATCCCACACGATCTTCGAACCGGGCAACATCAGCTTGCCGCTGTTCGGGCGCATCATTTCACCCTGCTTGCCGACGGCCCATTCCATGAACGTGCCGGGCAGCGGGTTGCCGTTGGCGTCGAGCGGGTTCGACGCGAGGTCGTCGGTCTCAACCTGCTGCAATCGTGCGATGGCATGATGCGTGATCTTGCGGCCCTTGACGCTGCCGGGCCGGATCTCGATGGCACGCACCCAGCGCGGTTCGGTCAATCCGGTCTCGACGACCGGCTTCCACCACGCGTCATTGGCGCCGGCCTTCTGCGTCCACGGCAGCGACTTGATGACGAGGTCAGGCTCGGTCTGACCGAACTGCTTCGCGTAGTTCCACCCTTGCTCGTTCGGCCACTGCTTGGCCGGCGGCATGTCCTTCGGGTCACCCTTCGGCGCGCCGGCGTCGACCCACTTGACGATGGTGTCGATTTCCTTGTCGGTCAACGAGCGGTCGTTCTCGAACTCCTGGATGCCGATGGTCTTGTCGATGTGCCAGGGCGGCATCTGCCGTGTCGCGACCCGGCTCTTGATCGAGCGCGCCCAGGGCCTCGACTCTTCGAACGTGACCAGCGACATCGGCGCGATCGAATCGGGCCGATGACACGCTTCGCACTTGTTCTGGAAAATCGGGGCAATGTCTTTGGTGAACGTCGGGGTCTGCGCGGCTGCTGCGACAGGCAGTGCCAGAACCGCCAGCAATCCGAGGGACGAAACGATGCGGCTCATCTCCAGGCTCTCCTTCCCGAGGCCGAGGTAGTGCGGACGAAGATCGTGGGAAATATAGCAGCCTTGCCGGCGGATGTCATTGGATTCCACGACGGGGGCCGAGCCGGAGCGTTCCATGCGCAACCTGCATGGAATCAATCAGTTCAGGGCGCGTTACAACCGCCTCAGCCGCACTTTCAAATAGGCGACGCCCATCATCAGCACCATCACCATGCCACCGGGCGTGAGCCCGTTCTCGCATCGATACCGAATCGTCTCGCCCGGCTGCGCGTCGAACTCGACGGTGTCGCCAAACAGCGTGTTGTGGGCCTTGACGGTATGCCGGCCGGGCGGCAACTGGCGTTCGACAGTCATGCGGTACTTCAGCGGGCGCTCCAGCTTCTCGCCATCGATCCAGAGGTAGACTGGGCGGTCCTGAATATCCTGCGGATGGTCCCGGACAATCACCAACCTCGCCGGCTCGCTCACTTCTCCAGCATAACCGCCCTTGCGCTTGCCGCCGCGTGTGCGCAGGACGCGCCGGCGCCGCAGTTGGTCGAGCGGACGCGTCTGGCGATGGGATCGCAACTCGTGCTCGCTGCGTGGACCACGGATCGGGCCAGTGCCCTGAACGCCTTCGAACACGTGTTTCGGGAATTCGATCGCCTGGACGCGCTGCTCAGCGTCTGGAAGGAAGACAGCGACGTTGCTCGCGTCAATCGCCATGCCGGCATCGCACCGGTCAAGGTGCACGCCGACACGCTCGCCGTTCTCCGCGACGCCGCCGAAGCAAGCGTCCTGACACGCGGCAAGTTCGACATCACCTTCGGCGCGCTCGCCGACATCTGGCGCTTCGATCACGATCAGGACAACATCGTTCCCGGTCGTGAGCTGATCGAACCGCGCCTGAAGCGCATCGACTATCGCGCGGTGCAGATCGATACGACGGCCGGGACCGCTTTCATCACGCGCCCGGACGTCCGCATCCACCTTGGCGGCATCGGCAAGGGTTACGCCGTCGATCGCGCGGCTGCGCTATTACGAGAGCGCGGCCTGACGGACTTCCTGATTCAGTCGGGGGGCGACCTCTACGTCTCCGGCAGCAACGGCGGCAAGCCGTGGACGCTGGGCATCGCGGATCCACGCGGCGATCATCAGCCGTTCGCGATGGTGCGCATGAGTGACGGCACGCTGAGCACCTCGGGCGACTACGAGCGCGCGTTCATCAAAGACGGCACGCGCTATCATCACTTGCTCGATCCCGATGTCGGCGAGCCCGCGCGCGGCTGCCGCAGCGTCACCATCGTCACCAATCGCGGCGTCATGGCGGATGTCCTCTCGACGGGGGTTTTCATCATGGGTCCTGCCGAAGGCATGGCGTTGATCGAACGGCTCCCGGACGTCGAAGGCGTCATCGTCACGTCCGACAACGAGGTCTTGATATCGAGCGGTTTGAAAGGCCGCGTCGAAATACTGCGCCCGCCAACGAACGCCCCATAGGCCCATCGGCCCATCAGCCCCTTGGCCCCTTGGCCTCTTGGCCCCTTGGCCTCTTGGCCCCTGTATACTCCCGACGTGTTTCCCATAGCGCTCGATCTCGTTCAGACCGTCGCATTTGCCGGCATCATCCTGTTCGTGGGCTACGGCGTGCGCCGCATCATCCCGGCGCTCGGCAAGGTCAACATTCCCGCGCCGGTGTGCGGCGGCCTGCCGGTCGCCGGGATTCTCGCGGTGCTCTACTCCGCGGGCATCCAGCCGCTGAAGTTCGACACCGCACTGCAGGTGCCGTTGCAGAACACGTTTTTCGCTTCGATCGGATTCGCCGCGAGCTTGTCGCTGTTGCGTAGAGGCGGACCGCTGGTGTTGACCTTTTTAATACTTGCGTTCATCGTCGCGGTGCTGCAGAACGTGATCGGCTGGGGGGTGGCGTGGGCGCTCGGCGAGCACCCGTTGATGGGCGTGCTAGCTGGCTCGGTCACACTGACTGGAGGGCCCGCAACGGGACTCGCGTTCGCGCCGCTCTTCGAACAGGCCGGGGTTCCGGGGGCGGCGACTCTCGCCGTCGCGGCCGCGATGGTTGGCATCGTGTCAGGCGGTGTCATCGGCGGACCGATCGGAACGTTCCTCGTCGAGCGACGCCTCAACATCTCTCCCGGGGGACCGGGCTCGACCACGCTGACCACCGTCGCCGAGAAATACGTGCCGCCGCAGCCCGTCGAGGCGCCGCGCGGCGAAGACGTCGAGGCCTACGTGTTGTTGAAACACCTCGTGCTGCTGCTGGTCACCGTCGGCCTCGGCATGTGGGTGAGCGGCTGGCTCACCCGTCTTGGCCTGACGCTGCCGGCCTACATCGGCGCGATGCTGGTCGCCGCGGTGATTCGCAATCTCGACGACGTAACCGGGATGTTCCAGTTGTCCATGCACGTGATCGATGACATCGGCACCATTGCGCTGTCGTTGTTCCTGGTGATGGCGTTGATGACGTTGCGGCTCTGGGAGCTTGCCGGACTGGTCATTCCGTTGCTGGTGATCCTGGCGGCACAAGTCGCGCTGATTGCCGCGATCTGTGTGTGGGTGGTACCGCGCGTGATGGGCCGCGATTACGACTCCGCAGTGATGTCCGGCGGCTTCGCGGGCTTCATGCTCGGCACGTCCGCGAACGCGATGGCCAACATGGGCGCGCTGGTCGAGCGCTACGGCCCTTCGCCAAAGGCATTTCTCGTCGTGCCCCTGGTCGGGGCATTCTTCATCGACTTCGCCAACGCGCTGCTGATTACGTTCTTCCTGAATCTGTGGCGATAGTCGCGGGGCGGAACTCGCCCTCCCACTTCGCGATGACCACTGACGCGAGGCAGTTGCCGACGACGTTGGTCATCGTGCGGCCCATGTCCATCAACGCATCGACGCCGAGAACCAAGGCCACGCCCTCGAGCGGGAGGTTGAACGTGGCGACGGTCGCCGCAAGGATCACCAGGGCGGCGCGCGGCACGCCGGCAACGCCCTTGCTCGTCAGCATCAACGTCAGCATCATCGTCAACTGCTGCCCCCACGACAGCTCGATGCCGGCCGCCTGCGCGACGAAAATCGACGCCAGCGACAGGTACAGCGTGGTGCCGTCGAGATTGAAGCTGTAGCCCAGCGGCAGCACGAACGACACGATGCGCCGCGGCACGCCGAACGCCTCGCAGCATTCCATCGCGCGCGGCAGCGCCGCCTCGCTCGAGGTCGTCGAGAACGCAATCAACGCGGGCTCCTTGATCGCTTTGAAGAAGGCCACCACCGGAATCCGGAACATGATCATCACGGGGATCAGGACCACGAGGAAGAACACCGCGAGCGCGATGTAGAGCGTGACGATCATGAAGGCCAGGTTCTGCAGCACCTGCAAGCCGCTGACGCCAATCGTGTAGGCAATCGCGGCGCCCACGCCGATCGGCGCGTAGAGCATGACGATGTTGGTCACCTTGAACATCGCTTCGGTCAGCGACTCGCACCACTCGATCATGGGGCGCGCCTTCTCGCCGACCATGCCGAGACCGATCGCGAACACGATGCTGAACACGACGATCTGCAGGATGTCGCCGGTCGCCATCGCTTCGATGATCGACGTCGGCACCAGGTGGAGCAGGATCTGATCCCAGGTCTGCGCGGTGCCCGCCACGGGCGGCGCGCCGGTCGCGGCCGGCAAGACGACCCCGACGCCGGGCCTGAGGATGTTGACGGCGGCCAGGCCGATGAACAGCGCCAGCGTGGTGACGATTTCGAAATAGATAATCGCGCGCAGGCCCATGCGCCCGACGTCCTTGAAGTGCCCCGCCCCGGCAATGCCGGCGACCAGCGTGCCGAACAGCAGCGGCGCAATCAGCATCCGGATCATGCGGATGAACATCTGGCTGAAGGGCCGGATGATGTTCGCGTAATACGTCGCCGTGGCGTCGTCGAAGGTGCTGATGATGTAGCCGACGAGCAGGCCAACGGCCAACCCGATCATGATCTGCATCGTCGGCGAGATACGGGGCTTGCTGGACGCGAGTGTCGACATTCGGGATGGGATTCTATCAGGCTCTCGGCAGGCAGACAGGCAGACAGGCAGACAGGCAGTCAGGCAGACAGGCAGACAGGGAGTCAGCGAACTGGCTGCAGCGGTAGGATGGCGATCTTGCGGTTGTTGTAGTCGATGATCCGCCAGTGCGGGCAGCGTTTGGTGTCCGCATAGAGGCGCTCGCAGTCGTCGCAGCGGACGCACTCGGTGACCAGAATCTTCGGGCCTTCGATGGCGCCCCATTGGCAGGTCTTCTCGCAAATGCGGCAGGTGTTGCATTCGGACCAGCGCTTGATCCGGAACACGGTCAGGTACGACATCAGGCCGAGGGTGGCGCCCACGGGGCAGAGAAACCGGCAGTACAGGTTGCGCACGAACAGCGTCGCCGTCAGCAAGATAGCCAACGCCGTCCACATCATCGGCCGTCCGGCGAGGCCGAACATCCAGAACGGCTCGGTGTACTGATAGATCAGCAGGTCGCGCGTGACGATGTAGTACAGCAGGACGCCGCCAAGGATGCCGAACTTGATCCAGGCGGCGCGTTTCTCGATCGATCGCGGCACCTCGACGCGCCACTTTGCCGGCAGGATCGCATCGAGCGCCTGTGTCAGCGCGCCGTACGCGCAGATGCGGCCGCAATACAGCCGTCCCCACAGCAGCGTCGACACCACCGTAAACCCGAAGAACAGGTACCACGCGAGGTTGTACCGGAACACCGGCCAGTTCCAGTCGACGACACTGAAAATGTTGGTGATCGAGATCAGGTAGCTTTTCGCAAATCCCATGTAGCCGATCGCGGCCGCGAACGTCACGAACTTCAGGAACACGCTCTTGCGCTTGAAGCTGTAGATCGCGAGGACGATGAACGCGGTCAGCAGGGCGAGATCGAGATACTGCGGCGCCAGGATGTCCGCCCACGTTTCGGCCGGCGCGTCCTCGAACCCCCAGGGATCGGGTTGCTGTGCTCCGAGGCCGCTCTCGATGGCTGTCACTGCTTGATTTGATCCGGCGTCAGGAACGTCTTCGCGATCGTTCGCGCCGAATCGCGAATGGCGCGTGCCGCGTGCGAGACGGTGATGGTCGCGCGTGACACCGCCGCGATGTCCCGGCCGACCAAAAACTGATCGCGAATGCTCTTGTTCTTGAACTGCTCGACGAACTTCGGCGGATCGACGGAGAAGTAGCCGTACGGTTCCGAGTTGTAATCCATGACCACGGACTGAATCACGCCACGCGTGTCCATGCCGACCAGAAAGTGAATGGGACCGTGGTAGCCGACTTCTTTCGGCGCCACGTCAGTGGTCCAGAAAATGAACCCGATCGGCGGTGCGGCGGGGTTGGTCTTCGGATCGGCGGCAAACACTTTGTAATGCAGGGGCGTACCGCCAAGCGGCGAAAAGCCCCCGGCGTTCGGAAACATCGTCTTGAAGTAGGGCTCGGGACGCGGATTGGTGAAGATGCGCTTGGCCTGCGCCGATAGCGTGACCACGCTCGCCGCTGCCAGCAGGACACACAGAACGCCGAATTGCTTCAAACCGCTGAACCTCCCGGGGACGTAGGCCAGCATACAACAAGGGTTCTACGGTAGGCGGATTCACCGGGCGGCGCGTACGACGCTCGCCTTATTCGCGTTCAAGCCGGACGCGCAGCGCCGTCACGTGCAGGAACATCATCATCAGCCAGCCGACGGTCGGCATGCCGTTGGTGCATTTCAGCCTGACGTGCTCGCCAGGCACCGCGTCGATTTGGAGGGTGTGGGACACCAGCGTGTTGAAGGCGCGCACGGTATGTCGTCCTGGCGGGATCTCCCGCGACAGGGGCTTGCCGTACTTCACCTTGCCCCACAACTCGTCGTCCACATACAGATAGACCTGCCGATCCTGAAAGTCGCCGTTGGCGTTTCGAGTGACGGTGAGCTGCGCGCTGTTGATGTTCGAGGTCGACCGCGTGGTCGTGTGGTCGGCGCCGTCCCAAGCGCGACGGAGCGCGTCGAGATCGAGGACCTCGACGTCATCGAGCACGCCGGTGACAACCGGAGACATGCCCGAAGAATAACTGAAACGAAATGCCGTTCACAGCCGTAGAACAGTTGAATGATGGCGTTTCGTCTGGCAACCGTCACGGCCGCGCTGGCCGGTCTGTGCACGTTGACGTATGGCGCGGCAACGCCGCCGCGCGCGACGCTCACGGCCGCACCGGCGATCAGCCTTCCCGGCACCGTCGATTCCAACAGCCCGGTGATGTGGGATCTCGAAGACGGCCAGCAACGCATGTTCGTGATGACGTCGCATTCGGGCGTGCCATCGCGCTCCGCCGGCAGCTCGCTGTCGACACTGACTCCCGCCGTGCCGATCGATATTTCGCCGCATCCGGGTTACGGCGTGTGGATGGAAGCGATCGTGTCGGACGAGGTCGACACGTGGTACGGCTACTATCACAACGAATGGCCGGCGGCGCGATGCGGGCGTGACGACCGTGCCGTGCCACGCATCGGCGCGGCGCGCTCCACCAATCGCGGACGCACCTGGCAGGACCTCGGCGTGATCATCCAGGCGCGGCGCACCACCACCGCGTGCGACTCGCCGAACAGGTACGTGATTGGCGGCGTCGGCGACCTCAGCGTGATGCTCGATCACGACGAGCAGTTCCTCTATTTCTTCTACAGCCAGTACCCGGAAGCGCCGGCCTCGCAAGGCGTGGCGGTCGCGCGCATGGCGTGGGCGGATCGGGACGCACCCTGGGGACAGATCGAGATCTGGCGCAACGACATCTGGGATCCCGATACCGGCCGCCGCGAAGTGGTGATGGGTCTCCCCGGTCAAACCAGCCGGCGCATCGAGTGGACGTATCCGCTGGCGACCCCGCTGGTCGCGCCGCAACTTGCCTGGCACGACGCCGACAACAAGGTCGATGCGTTCTGGGGTCCCGCCGTGCATTGGAACACGGCACTGCAGCAGTACGTCATGCTCCTCAACCGCGCCAAAGATGAAAACTACGCCCAGGAAGGCATCTACGTGTCGTACGCGCCGCGGCTCGATGATCCGGGGCTGTGGACGCCCCCGCAGAGAATCCTCAGCGGCGGCCGCTGGTACCCGCAGGTGATCGGCTCGACGCCGGGCGTCGGCACCGACAAGATCGCCGGCGCCGCGGCGCGATTTTTCATGAGCGGCCGCAGCGAATGGATCATCAACTTCTCGAAATAGCCGTGTCGGTTCGGGCCGGTCGTCAGGCGTTGGGCGTCTCGTCCAATTCGAAAATCTTCTCCACGCACAACCCGAATAAGCGGCCCACCTTCAGCGCCAGCGGCAACTCGCGGATACGACCTATTTCTTGGCCGCGGTCACTGCGGCCGCGCTGTATTGAATCTCGCGCGCTTTGATCGGATTCCCCTCGCCGGTGCTCAGCACCACGACGCGCATGCCGGCTTTCAGGTCGGTCTGGACGCCCTTGTCTTTGCCCCGCTTGTAGATGGTCACCGGGATGACTTCGAACGTCATCTCCTTGCCGTCCGTCGTCTTGACGACGAATTTGTTCTTGTCGATCGAGGCAATGGTGCCCATCGTCTTGTGATCGTGGCCCGGATGCGCGAGCGGCAAGGCGGGCGCGAGCAGCGACAGCGCCAGCATGGCAAAGAGCAATGGCTTCATCCGACAAGCCTACCACCACTCAGCGACCGTGCTTTGGCGACCACCTGTTCGGCAGACCAGCCTGCGGCGCGCAAGTCGCGAATGCCGGTGTCGCCGTCGGCCTTGCTGAGTTTTTGTGCGGGAGATTTCATGATCAGAGGATGGTGCCAGAAGCGCGGCGGCGTCACGCGCCCGAGCAGCCGCGCCAGACGAATCTGCCGGCCAGTCGAGGCGAGCAGATCTTCGCCGCGAATGACGTCGGTGATCCTCTGTAGATGATCGTCGACGGTGACGGCGAATTGGTAGGTCCAGTTCCCGTTCCGATCGCGTACTAACAGGTCGCCGCACTGCGCGGCGGGGTCCTGTTCCTGCGGGCCGAGAAGCTCGTCGAAGAAACGCTCCGTTCCAGGGTCCATCCGCACCCGCCAGCCGACATCGTCGGTCAGCGCGATCTCCCGCTCGCGGCAGGTACCCGGGTAATGGAGCTCACCCTCCGAGCCCGCCGCGCGCGACCCGCGTGTGCGCTCGTCGGCGGCTTCGGTGAGACCCGTCACGATGTCTGCCCGTGAACAGCCACACCCATACACCAGCTCGCGATCGATCAGCGGCTGGAGCGCGCGCCGATAGATCGCATCGCGCTCGCTCTGCCGGACGACCGGTCCGTCGTGCACGAAGCCGAGCCACGCGAGGTCTTCGAGGATCGCAGCCTCGTATTCGGGCCGCGAGCGCTGCCGATCGTGATCCTCGATGCGCAGCAGGACCCCGCCGTCGCGTTCGCGGGCCGCACCCCAGACGTGCAGCGCGTTGACGACATGCCCGAGGTGGAGATACCCGGTCGGCGCGGGCGCAAAGCGTGTCAGCACGTGCCGATCAGGATACTTCGACGACCGTTGGAGGCCGGCAATCCGCCACTCGGCCTCAGGAGGCCGTCGTCCGGCGTGCCGTTCGCGTATAACCAAGACAGCAGGCTCGAGGCACAGGCTGAAGGCCGCGACCGCACATGGTGTTAGTCAGCCTCATCTTCCTGTTCGTCTACCTGTTCGGCGCCTACGCCTACGGCGCCGCGACGCTGCTGTCCGTCGGACAGGCGCGGTCGCTGTGGGGCACCCGCCGCTACGCGCCGGAGCTGCAGCGCCGCGTCGATCGCGCGAGCCTGGCGATCTTCGTCATCAGCACGATCTGGTTCGTGCTGCACACGCTCATCGAGTTCCGCGAGCTGATGGGGCTGCGCCGCGACAGCATCCTCGACCTGGCCACGTTCATCGTGTTCCTGTTTCCACCGGTGATCATGCACACGGTCTATCTCGAATCGGTCTTCGAGCACGCCGAACCCCCCGGCCGCGTCGTCAAGGCGATGCTGCCGGCGATGTACGTGATCTCGCCGCTGGTCGGCGTGACGCTGCTCCTCGCGATCTTCGAGGTCCTGCCGCGGCCGGAACCGATTGGTGCGTGGATCGGCAGCTCGATAGGCTTCATGTTCATTCTGTCGAGCCTCTACTGCACGTGGGTGATGTTGCGGCGCCAGCGGTCGCAGCTGACCACGGAGCAGCGCCGGCTCCGCAACGTCATCATCGGATTGTTCATTGCGCTAGCCGCGATCTTCGTCCCGCTGATGTTCATGCGAGAGAGCGAACTGCTGGTGGCCATCCTCGACCGGATGTCCCGAAGCGCGCCGCTGTTCTTCATGGTCGCGTCGGTGTACTTCGGCGATCGCTTGGCGTTCTACGATTTGATCGTCAAGCGCGGCTTGTTGCTGCTGCTGAGCGTGGTCGTGCTCGGGCTGTATCTCGCGGCGACCCTGCCATGGCTGGAGCGGTTGCCGCCCGGTCCGGCACTCCCCTGGCTGTGCGCGGTCGCACTGGCGCCTATCGCGTTGCTGATGCGGCGCCTCAACGATCGCATGGAACGCAGCCTCGATCGGCGCTGGTTCGGACGCACGTTCACGCCGGTCGAAGCCGTCAAGCACGTGCTGGCAGGCATGCAGCCGGCCACCGACGAACAGACGCTGATCGCGGCCACCGAAGCGCGGCTCGGCGAGATCTTCGGCGCGAAGGTCTCGGTGCTGGTCGGGTCGCGGGCGATCCTCGAACCGGCCGTGGAGATCGACGTCAAGCTGACCAGCCCGGTGTCCGGTGCCGTGATGCGACTCGTCGTGCTGAAAAAAGATCGCACGCGCCGCTTGCTGTCGGAAGACCTCGCGTTGCTGCGATTGCTCGGCGGCGTCTTCGGGTTCATGCTCGAGAACATCCGGCTGCAGCGCAAACGCATCGAGCAGGAGCAGCTCGCGCAGGACCTGCGGCTGCAATCGAGCAAGTCGGAATTGAAGGCGTTGCGCGCGCAAATCAATCCGCATTTCCTGTTCAACGCGCTCAATGCCATCGCGTCGCTGATTCACACCGACCCGGCGCGAGCCGATGAAGCCGTCGAACAACTGGCCGAGGTGTTTCGCTATACGCTGCGGCGCTCCGACTCCGAATGGGCTCCGCTCGATCAGGAGCTGACGTTCGCGCGCGCCTATCTCGACGTCGAACAGGCCCGCTTCGGGCAGCGGCTCACCTATACCGTCGACGCCGATGCGGGATCGCCACCGCCGATGATTCCGTCGATGCTGCTGCAGACGCTGCTCGAAAACGCCGTCAAGCATGGCGTGTCCCAGGAACGGGGCCCGGGTCGCATCCACGTCCGCGTCAGCAACGCCGCCGATCAGATCACGATCGAGGTGCGGAATACCGGCCCGAAACCCGAGTCGTCAACGCGCTCGCGTGAGGGGGAAGGCTTCGGCCTGCACAGCGTGCGCGAGCGGCTGAAGGGTCATTTTGGCGACCGCGCCTCGTTCACGCTGACCCGAGACGACACCGACGACATGACGGTGGCGCGGATTACGATGCCGCACGCGCGGGTGGCGGCGTGATCCGCGCGGTGCTCGTGGACGACGAGCCGCCGGCGCGGGTGCGGATGCGCCAGCTGCTCGAGGCGGCCGGGGACGTCACGATCGTCGGTGAAGCCGGCAGCGCCATGGAAGCGCGGGAAGTCATTCGCCACACCCGGCCCGATCTGGTATTCCTCGACGTCGAGATGCCCGAGGTGCGCGGCACGGCGCTGGCCGCCGAACTCCCCGAACCCCGCCCGTTCATCGTCTTTGCCACGGCGTTCGACCACTACGCGCTCGAGGCGATCGCCGTCGAGGCCACTGATTACCTGCTGAAACCGGTGTCGCGCGCCAAACTCGCGGTGACGCTCGATCGCGTTCGCGCGCGGGTCGCGACGCAGCATATCGATCGCGACATCGAAGCGGCGACGCGCGTGCAATCGCACATGTGGCCGGGAGCGCTGCCACACATTCCGGGCTTCGACTGCGCGGCGGCGTCGCTGCCTGCGCGTGGCGTCGGCGGTGATTTTTACGACGCGTTTCCAATAGCCGGCTCGAGCTGGGCGCTGTTGCTCGGCGACGCATCGGGTAAGGGCGTAGCGGCCGCCCTGGTCGCATCTGCGGTCCAGGCGCGGGTCAATACCGCGGCGCGGCTCGCCCGCCTCGAACCCGCGGCATTGATGGCGGCGGTCGACCGCGATGTCTACGGCACGACCGATGGGGCGCGCTATGCCACGGCGATTTACGCGGTGCTCGATTCGGGCACCGGCCAGCTGACCCTGATCAACGCCGGCCATCCCGCCGCGTTGCTGATAGGCTCGGCCTTCACCCGACGCGTCGATGCGACCGGCCCCGCGCTGGGCCTGCTCGAGAACGGCAGTTTCGGCGCGGCCATTCACGTGCTGACGCCGGACTCGCTGTTTGTCGCCTATACCGACGGCGTCAGCGAAGCGTTGGACGAACAAGAGGAAGAATTCGGCGAGGCCCGATTGCTCGCCGTGATCGAAGCCGAGCGTCACCAGCACGCCGCGCAGATCTGCGCGGCCGTGCTCGATGCCGTCCGCGCCCACCGCGGCCCGCGGCAGGATCAGGATGACGTCACGGTGATGGTCGTGAAGAGATCTGATGATCTTGTGAGCCGATGATCTCGCGATCTGATCTGAGATCTTAAGATGTCGAGATCTCGCGATCTATCTGAAATCTTGAGATGTCGAGACTCGCGATCCGAAAGCTGATGGCTGAAAGCTGCAGGCCGTAGGCTGATGGCTGAAGTCCGAAGGCTGAGGGGCTGAAGGCTGACAGCTGATAGCTGATAGCTGATAGCTGATAGCTGATCGCAGAACGAGGTATTTCCGGTGATTCGAACGCTCGTTGTAGACGATGAGCAGCCGGCCCGCGAGCGGTTGAAGCAACTGTTGGCCGCGCACGCGGATGTCGACGTCATCGGCGAAGCCGAGGACGGCGTGCAGGCGGCGGAGATGATCGCCGAGCTGTCGCCCGATCTCGTATTGCTGGATATTCAAATGCCCGGCGCCAGCGGTCTCGACGTCGCGGCATCGCTCGGCAGACCGCGGCCGGCCGTCATTTTCTGCACCGCGTTCGATCAGTACGCGGTCGACGCGTTCGAAGTATCCGCGCTCGATTACCTGCTGAAGCCGGTCAACCGCGCGCGGCTGGCCGCGGCGCTCGACCGCGTGCGCGCGACGAGCGTGCCGTCGACGCGCGATCGCGCGATTGAACAACTGACGCAATCCCGGGGACTGGCGCCTTCACGTTTCCTGGCGCGCCGCGGCAATCGCTTCCGCGTCGTTCCAGCTGGCGAGGTCGTCGCCTTTACATTCGTCGACGGCATCACCCATCTGCTGACGGCCACCGAGCAGCTGTCGATGCAGCCCACGCTCGCCTCGCTGGCGCGGCGCCTCGACGCCGCGTCGTTCTTCCAGGTGTCGCGCAGCGCGATCATCAGGCTGGATGCGGTCAAGAGGCGAGGCCGTTCAGCGACGGCACCGGAGAGATCGTACTGGCCAACGGCATGACGATGCCGGTGGCGCGCCGCCGGTGGCGGCTGCTGCTCGACCGCCTGGAGAGTTGAGACCCGGCCGGCCTCGCCGTGCATGGTCGCGTCGTGACGAGCAACGGCGTCCGGCAAGATTCGCTTCCCGTCGACTATCACTTCCCGGCATAATCGCCGGATGCTGTCACGTAGGGATCTCTTTTCGCACTTCGCGATGGCCGGCGTGGTCGCGAAGTTCGCCCCCGTCGAGCTGTTCGCGCAAGCGCAGACGGCCGCACAGCGGTTCGGAAAAGAAAAATTGATCGTGCGGTCGATGCGGCCGCCCGACTTCGAGACGCCGGTCGCGCTCCTCGATTCGTTCATCACGCCGATCGAACACTTCTACGTGCGCTCGCACCTGCCGGTGCCGCAGGTCGATGCGTCGAGCTGGTCGCTGAAGATCGGCGGCGAAGTCAACTCGCCGCTGGCACTGTCGCTCGATGAGATCAGGAAGCTGCCGGCGGTCACCGTCACCATGACGCTCGAATGCGCAGGCAACGGCCGCGCATTCTTCGAGCCCGCGCTCGCGGGCATTCAGTGGGAGAAGGGCGCCGTCGGCACCGCGCGCTTCACCGGCGCACGGATGTCCGAGGTGTTGAAGAAAGCGGGCGTCAAGAACGGCGCGTTGAACGTCGAGATGCACGCCGCCGATCGTCCACTCGGCACCATGCCCGCGTTCGTCCGCCAGGTGCCGATGGCCAAGGCGATGCACCCCGACACCATCGTCGCGTGGGACATGAACGGCCAGCCGATTCCGCTGGTCCACGGCGCGCCGCTTCGCGCGATCGTGCCCGGCTGGGAAGGCGCGTATTCGATCAAGTGGCTCAACGCCCTCAACCTGATCGCCAAGGATTCTGACAGCTTCTGGGTGGCGACCGGCTATCGCTATCCCAATCGTCGGATCGCTCCTGGCGCGGCGGTCGATGCCAAAGACATGGAGCCGCTCAAGGGCATGCCGGTGAAGTCATTGATCACCCGGCCCGCCGACGGCGCGTCACTGCCCGCCGGCAAAATCGCGGTCGCGGGATTTGCGTGGGCGGGCGAACACGACATCGCCAAGGTCGACATTTCCGCCGACAACGGCGCGACCTGGCAGCCGGCGCGGCTGACCGGCGAGCAGGCGCGTTATGCCTGGCGGCGATTCGAATACGAGCTCGACGCCGCCAAGCCGCAGTCGTACTTGATCCTGTCGCGAGCAACGGACTCGCAAGGCAACACGCAGCCGGCGGTCGCGCAGTGGAATCCCTCGGGGTACTTGTGGAATCAGTACGATTCGGTTCGCGTCGAAGTCAAATGAGAGTCCACGCGATGTTCGTCGTCGCTGCCCTGTGCCTGGGCGGCAGCGTCTCCGCGCAGCAGCAGTTGCCCGAAGGACCGGGGGCGGCGGTGCTCAAGAGCCGCTGCATGGTCTGTCACGAATCCGACATCATCACGTCGCAGAAGTTGACGCTGAGCGGCTGGACGCGATCGATCGACAAGATGGTGCGCTGGGGCACGCAGATCACCGCCGAAGAGCGCGAGGTGCTGCAGCCGTATCTGGCCGCGCATTTCGGGCCGACGCCGGCGCCTGCACACGCGGCGACCGCGGTCAACGCCGGCGAAGCCACCTACAAGCGCGCATGTCTCACCTGCCACGATGCGGACATCATCGAACAGCAGAAACTGACCCGGACGGGTTGGACGCGATCGGTGGAAAAGATGATGCGCTGGGGCGCATCGATCGCCGACGCCGACAAGGACCTGCTGATCGAGTACCTGCACGGCCGCTTTCCTCCCCGGTAGCTCGTGAAGCAGCGCTGGCTCCTGCCACTGCTCCTCGTGTTGTTTTTCGCGTCGGGCGCGTGTGCGCTCGTCTACCAGGTGATGTGGCTGCGTCTGCTCGCGCTGGTGTTCGGCGTCACGGTCTACGCGGCCAGCACCGTGCTGGCGGGGTTCATGGCCGGACTTGGCGCCGGCAGCTACCTGGCGGGACGCATTGCCGCGCGGGTCAAGAGGCCGCTGGTCGCGTTCGGCATCGCCGAGGTCCTGGTGGGGGTCACCGCGTTCGCCACGCCGTTTCTCCTCCGCGCGTTGACCGATCTCTGGGTCTCGATTCACCCCATGCTGCCGTCGTCGCTCGCCGCGATCACGGTGATTCGCTTCATCGTCGCGTTCCTCGTGCTGATCGTCCCGACCTCGTTGATGGGTGCGACCCTGCCGCTGATCGTCAAGTCGGCGGTGACGCGTGACGCCCGCATCGGCAGCCGCATTGGCCTGCTCTATGCCGTCAACACCACCGGCGCGATCGCCGGCGCCCTGATCGCCGGCTTCTATTTCATCTCGGAGCTCGGCGTCACGCGATCGTTTCAGATCGCGGCCGGCACCAACCTGCTGATCGGCGTCATCGCACTCGTGGCGGGGGCGGCTATCCCAGCGCACGAGGCCTCGGCGAACCCGGCGGCAACCGGCGCCACAGCGCTTGCGGCCACCACGCCGCTGCAGCAGCGGCTGATTCTGTGGATGTTTTTCATCTCCGGCGTGCTGTCGCTGGCACTCGAGATCATCTGGTTCCGGATGCTAGTGGTGTTCCTGCGGCCTACGGCCTATGCCTTCACGATCATGCTGGCGTGCGTGCTCGCGGGCATCGCCCTCGGCAGCGCGCTCGCCGCGCCGTTACTGCGTCTGCGATGGCCGTGGATCCAGGCGCTGGCGATCATTCAGGCGCTGATCGGCTTCAGCGCCGTCATCTCGTTCAACCTGCTGACGCGATCGCAGGCGGCGACGGACACCGCGGCGCCGTGGTTGGAAAGCGCCGGTGTCCACCCCTACCTGGCGCCGCTCGTCGTTTCGAGTCTGATCGCCATGCTGCCGACGACGATCCTCCTGGGCGTCGCGTTCCCGATCGGACTGACGCTGTGGATCGGCGAGACGTCTCCGGAGCTGACCACACGCCGGACCGGTGTGTTTTATTCGTTGAACGTCCTCGGCGCCATCCTCGGATCGGTGATTGCCGGATTCGTGCTGCTGCCATGGCTCGGCACACGCACTAGCCTGATCGCCATCTCGGCCCTCGCGACGATCTCGAGCATCGTGCTGGCGTTATCGGATCGCCATCGGCAGGCGGGCGCGGCCACGGCGCTCGCAGCCGCGGCCGGTGTGCTGCTCGCGATCGGCGCGGCCGTCGCCGTCGATCCGTTCGACGTCGCGTTCGAGCGCTTCCACCGCAACGAAACGCTGCTGTGGCGCGAAGAAGGCGCGCAGACGACGGTGGCGGTGCACGAACGGCGCGGCAATCCGCCGATGCGGATCATGTATCTCGACGGCAACCATCAGGCCAACGATTCGCCGGGCACTGCCTTCGTCCATCACCGCATCGGTGCACTTCCGGTGATGCTGCATCCGAATCCCACCAACGCGCTGGTCGTCGGCCTTGGCGGCGGCGCCACGCCCGGCGCGGTCGCGCGCCTCGGTGTCGAGACCGACGTCGTCGAGCTGTCGCGTGCGGTGGTCGCGGGCTCGGAGTTCTTCAAGCACATCAACTTCGATCTGCTGACGCGGCCCAATGTGCGTCTGCACGTCGATGACGGCAGAAATTTCCTGCTGATGTCGCGGAAGAAGTACGACGTGATCACCGCGGACATCATCCTGCCGCGCCATGCCGGCGCCGGCTCGCTGTACTCGCGCGAATACTACGAGCTGGTGCGGAGCCGCCTCGCCGACGGGGGGCTGGTGATGCAGTGGAATGGCGGCGACACCGCCGCCGAATACAAGCTGTTGATGCGCACCTTCATGTCGGTATTCCCGCACACGACACTGTGGGGTGATGGCAGCCTGATGCTCGGCAGCCTGCAGCCGTTCACGCTGAGCCGCAGTGCGTACGAGGCCCGACGCGTCAGCTTCGAGCAATTCCCGTGGGACGTGGAGACGCTGCGTCGCATCTATATTGCCGGCCCCGGCGAAATGCGCGAGTTCGTTGGTGACGGCCCGACCCTCACCGACGACAAACCGATGATCGAATACTTCCTGTCGCTGCCGCTCAGCGACGGCGCCGGCGAGTATCAGGGAAAACGCGTCGACATCGACACCATCCTGACACCGTAGGCGGCCGCCGCGCGCGGGCACCTGTCATAGAATTCATCGGATATGCCCGTCGCCGCTCCTGAACTCGACAAGGCTCGCGCCACGCTCGACGCGTGGGTGCGGGAGTTAATGCAATGGCACTTCAGTCCTGAGACCGGCTGCCCGTTCTGGCTGCAATGGGCCGAGAAGGCCGGCTGGGATCCGCGCACCGAGGTCAAGACCTACGACGACCTCGACAAGTTCGGCGGGTTCCAGGACGAATGGCTTCGCGGCGGCCCGGTGCGCCGCTGGGTGCCGCGTGCCTACAAGGACCGGCCGATCTATACGTTCGAGACCGGCGGCAGCACCGGCGTGCCGAAATCGCGCATCAACATCGACGACTTCCGCATCGATTACGAGTGGTATAGCAAGACGCTGCCCGACGACAAATTTCCGAAAGGCGCGGATTGGCTGCACATCGGCCCCAGCGGACCGCGGCGCCTGCGCCTCGCCATCGAGCACCTCGCGCAGCATCGCGGCGGCATCTGCTTCATGGTCGATCTCGATCCGCGCTGGGTCATCAAGCTGATCAAGATGGGCGAGATGGAGATGATGGAGCTGTACAAGCGCCACGTCATCGACCAGGCGCTGACCCTGCTCAAGGCGCACGACACCATCAAGTGCCTGTTCACGACGCCGAAACTGCTCGAGGCGTTGTGCGAGCGCGTCTCGCTCAAGAAAGCCGGCATCACCGGCGTGTTTTGCGGCGGCACCGAGATGACGCCGCAGTTCCATCGATTCGCCGTCGAAGAGTTGATGGAAGGCGCCCACTTCGCGCCGACCTATGGCAACACGCTGATGGGCCTCGGACCGAGCAAGGCGCCCACCAAGGAAGACAACTGGGCGATCATTTATTACCCGCCCGCGCCGCGGGCGATGATCGAAGTCGTCGATCCGGACAACCCGACCAAGGTCGTTGAGTACGGCCACACCGGCCGCGTCCGGCTGACGACGCTCACCAAGGAGTTC
This sequence comes from Vicinamibacterales bacterium, assembly GCA_035626435.1. GTDB lineage: Bacteria > Acidobacteriota > Vicinamibacteria > Vicinamibacterales > UBA2999 > 12-FULL-67-14b. The sequence continues at coordinate 1,711 of DASPNQ010000088.1, read as the reverse complement.
TTCATGCCGCGGTTCCTCGAGCGCGACGAGTGCGAGCGCGAGCGGCCGTGCGACGAATACCCGTGGGATGGCGTGCGCAACGTGCGGCCGTTCTCTCGGTTCCAGAAGTCGGTCGTCGAAGGAGTCTATTAGCCGAAGGCCGAAGGCCGAAGACTGAAAGCGTTCTCACTATGTTGCATTTACCGATCTTGCGATGGGGGCGGCCGTATCGCAGCGTCAACCAGGTGGTGACGCCGCACTTCCGCACCCGCGAGCCGTTCGTCTCGATGAGCCAGGCGAACCTGGGGCTGATTCGGCGCGACCTGCTCAAACAGTCCGAATCACGCGCCGCGCTGCAGCGCATTCCGGTCGCCGAGCTCGTCACGATGGCCGCCCGCGCCGCGGATCACTTCCTGAACGACACGCTGCCGCTCGATCCCGAGGGCGGAACGACGCAGACGCCGCAGCAGTACGTCGAGCAGGTCAGCGCCACGACGGGCATGCCGTTCAGCAACGTCCAGCGCAACATGCTGAAAGTTCATGGTGTGCTCGACAAGGTCGAAGAAGTGCTGGCCGGCTTGACGCGCGGGCTCGACCTCTCTGTGCTCGATGAAGGGTTCGGCACCGTGCGCGGCCAGATGCTCAGTTTCTTTCCGCGCACCGACGCGCTCGGCGTCGTGCTGCCGAGTAACTCGCCCGGCGTCCACTCACTGTGGGCGCCCGCGACCGTGCTGAAGATCCCGCTGGTGCTCAAGCCCGGCAGCGCGGAACCCTGGACACCGCTGCGCATCATCCAGGCATGGCTCAAAGCCGGCGCACCGCCCGAGGCGTTCGCCTACTATCCGACCGATCACGCCGGCGGCAACGAGATCTTGCGATCGACCGGGCGCGGCATGGTGTTCGGTGACGTCTCGTCGACCAAGCGTTGGAAGGCCGAAGGCGGCCGCGTCGAGGTGCACGGCCCTGGTTACAGCAAGGTCGTGATCGGTCCCGACCTGGCCGACCAGTGGGAGCAGTACATCGATGTCATTGCCGAATCGATCTCGAATAACGGCGGGCGTTCGTGCGTCAACGCCTCCGGTGTATGGGTGACCAAGCACGCAGACGCCATTGCTGAAGCGCTGGCGAGAAAGCTCGCGACCGTGACGCCCCGCGCCGCCGATGATCCCGCCGCCGTCCTGGCGCCGTTTGCGGACCCGGAGACGGGACGCCGCATTTCATCGATGATCGACGGCGACATGTCTGCTGAGTCCGGAACCGCGCGCGATGTGTCGGCGGAGGTGCGTGGCGCCGATCGCGTCGCCTCGGCGCACGGCGGCACCTACGTGCTGCCGACCGTCATTCGCTGCGACGCGGCGCATCCGCTGGCGAACCGTGAATTCCTGTTCCCGTTCGCGAGTGTCGTGGAAGTGAAGCCCGACGAGCTGCCCGACTGCCTCGGCCCGTCACTGGTGGTGACGTGCATCTCGAACGACGCCGCGTTCCGCGCGCGGTTCGTCGCCTCCCCGCACGTCGATCGGCTCAACTTCGGGCCCCTCTCGACCACGCAAATCGGATGGGATCAGCCGCACGAAGGCAATTTGTTCGAGCACCTGTACGCTCGCCGCGCCATCCAACGGCTCGCGTAAGTTAAAAATTAGAAAAGTTAAAAACTTTTAACTTTCTCTGTGCGTATCCTCTCCCTCAGCGCCGGCGCCGCGAACATGTATTGCGGCAGCTGCATGCGCGATAA
>DASPNQ010000087.1:0-5871 GCA_035626435.1 Vicinamibacterales bacterium | reverse complement strand
CCTTCGCTCGCGCCGTCATGCCGCGCGAGCTTCGGCGAGGTCTCGCCGTAGCCAAGGAGGCGAGGACATGATCGGCCGGAGACTCGGTCCTTATGAAGTCCTCGCAAAACTTGGCGAAGGCGGAATGGGCGAGGTGTATCGGGCGCGGGATACGAAGCTAGATCGCGAGGTTGCGATCAAGATCCTGCCGGACGCATTTGCGACCGATGGAGATCGCGTCGCGCGATTCACGCGCGAGGCGCAGACGCTCGCGGCGCTGAATCACCCGCACATCGCGCACATCCACGGGCTGGAGGAATCATCAGGCGTCCGCGCGCTGGTGATGGAGCTCGTCGAAGGCGAGGACCTCGCGCAACGCATTACGCGTGGGCCGATCCCGATTGATGAAGCACTCGCGATCGCGAAACAGATCGCGGACGCGCTCGAAGCTGCACACGAGAAAGGCATCGTCCACCGCGATCTCAAGCCCGCTAACATCAAGCTGACGCCCGACGGCACCGTCAAGGTGCTCGACTTCGGTCTCGCGAAAGCGCTCGAGCCGACGAGCGGCGCTGTGCCCTCCAGCATCTCGATGTCACCGACCTTCACGGCTGGGACGCAGATGGGCGTGATTCTCGGCACCGCCGCGTACATGGCGCCCGAGCAGGCGCGCGGCAAGGCGGTCGACAAGCGCGCGGACATCTGGGCCTTCGGCTGCGTGCTGTATGAAATGCTCACGCGCCGCCGCGCGTTTGCAGGCGACGAGATCTCGGACACCCTCGCGTATGTCCTGACGAAAGAGATCGACTGGACCGCACTGCCCGCCGACGCGCCGCCGCATGTTCCCCGCCTGCTGCGCCGCTGCCTGGCAAAGGATCCAAAACGGCGGCTTGCTGATATCGCCGACGCTCGGCTGGAGATCGAAGAAGCGATCACTACACCGTCAACGGATGCGGCGGCCGCGTCTGAGCGGGCAACGCCCAACGGGTGGATGCGATCACTGCCGTGGGTGATGGCGTTGGTCGCCACCTCAGTCGCGGTCGCAATGGGGCTACGAAGCGGCAGTGCGGGCAGCGGCACGGCACCCGTGTACGTCTCGATCGAAGCGCCGGCAGAGACCGTACTCGGCGAAGACGACAGGTGGGTGTCGCTGCCGACGCGCACGCCGCTCGTGTTTACCAGCGACGGCCGCGCCCTGATCATCCAGGCGGCGCACGCGGGCAAGCCACAGTTGTTCCTCCGGCGCCTCGATCGGCCGGAGGCGCAACCGATCACCGGCACCACCGACGCACGCGCGCCGTTCGTCTCGCCCGACGGTCGATGGATCGGATTCTGGTCGATGAACGAGCTGCGCAAGGTCCCGATAGAAGGAGGGACACCGACGACCATTTGTGCGTTCCGTGCACCGCTCGGACCGAATGGCGCGTCCTGGGGGGCGGACGGCACCATCGTGTTCGGCGATCCAGACTCCGCACGGTTGATGCGAGTGTCCGCGAATGGAGGCACGCCCGCGGCTTTGAGCGCGCCGCCTGCACAGCTTCGGCAGCACGTGGCGTCCACGTTCCTGCCGGACGGCAAGCGCGTCATGTACTCGGACGTCTCGATCATCGACGCCAATGATTCGCGATTGCTCGTGCAGGACCTCGAGGGCGGTCCCCCGCGGCTGCTGGTGGACGGCGCCACCGATGGCCGCGTTCTGCCATCGGGTCAGCTTGCGTTCATGCGCCTTGGAACGCTGATGGTTGTGCCGTTCGATGCGGAACGGGCCGTGGCGACAGGCAGTCCTGTCGCCGCGCTGAGCGGCGTGATGCAGAGCGGCCTCCGCGGACGTGCCGGGGCGACGAACACCGGCCAGGGGATGTTCGCGGTTTCAAGTCTCGGCACCCTGGCGACGATTCAAGGGTCGCTGACAGGAGGCGATGAGAACGCGCTCATGTGGACGACGCCGGGTGGCACCTCCGTCGCAGAGCCGACCGCAGGAACGCCTAGCGGAACGCGTCTGGCGTCGCGTATTTCACCCGACGGATCGCGTGTCGCCGTCACCATCCATACGCCGATGCGCCGGGAAATGTGGTTCATCGACTGGACCCGTAACCTGTGGATCGCCTGCCCCGATTGCACTAGCAATGACCGCTCGGCGGCATGGTCGCCGGATGGCTCACGATTCCTTCTAGATAGCGGCAACACATTAGTCGCGCGGTCGTTCGATGGGGCGGCGCCCGAGCAAGTCGTGCTTCGAGAACCTGATCGCACGCTCTCCCCCACCGAATGGCTCTCCGACGGTCGGATTGTCTATTTGTCAACCCCGGACGGGACGAACTTTGAAATCAAACTATTAGAACCAGGGCAGAAAAGTGGTCGCCTGCTCGTCCCGCTCGGCGCTGGAATCGACGGCGACGTGTCGCCGGACGGCCACTGGCTCGCCTACTCCGCGGGCCAGTTTCCCGAACGGCGCGTTGTCGTGCAAGCGTTTCCGGGTCCCGGTCCTCGGATCCAAGTTTCGGGAGGTTATGGCCAGAATCCGTCCTGGTCGAAAGACGGCCGCACCCTCTATTACTTGGGTACCAGCCCACCGAACGAGCTGAACTCGAGCGTGTTTGCCGTTGACCTCAGGCTAACAGACAGAACGATCGCCGCGGGCACGCCGCGTGAACTGCTGCGGCGTCCCGTCTCGCAGGGCTGTTCGCCCCGCCGATGCTATGACGTCTCCGCCGACGGCCGATTTCTACTGTTTGATCGAGTCGCCGCCAAGCGTCAGTCAGTGACTCGAATCGATCTGGTGTTGAACTGGACCGACATGTTGGCGAAGGCGCGGTAGTCGGAAATGCTCGCGTCTGGCGCTCGCCTCGGCCCGTACGACATCCACATCCAGTCGCCCCTCGACGCCGGCAGCCCCGCGTTCGCTCCCGCTGCGATGCGTGGCCAGCTACGGCGAGGTCTCGCCGTAGCCAAGGAGGCGAGGACATGATCGGCCGGAGACTCGGTCCTTATGAAGTCCTCGCAAAACTTGGCGAAGGCGGCATGGGCGAGGTGTATCGCGCGCGCGATACGAGGCTGAATCGCGACGTTGCGATCAAGATTCTTCCCGATGCCTTTGCCAGCGACGCCGATCGCGTCGCACGGTTCGCCCGCGAAGCCCAGACGCTCGCGTCGCTCAATCATCCGCACATCGCGCAAATCTACGGCCTCGAGCAATCGTCAACAGTCACAGCGCTGGTGATGGAGCTGGTCGAAGGCGAGGACCTCGCGCAACGGATCGCGCGGGGCCCCATTCCGGTGGACGAAGCGCTCGCAATCGCCAGGCAGCTCGCTGACGGACTCGAGGCTGCGCACGAGAAAGGGATTATCCACCGCGATCTGAAACCCGCCAACATCAAGCTCACGCCGGACGGCACGGTCAAGGTGCTCGACTTCGGACTCGCAAAGGCATCTGAAATCGGCGAACGAGAACCAGGCCGGACCGGAGATCTCGCGAATTCGCCCACGATGGCTGCTCCGGCTATGACGCACGCTGGCATCATTCTGGGCACCGCCGCGTACATGTCGCCTGAACAAGCGCGCGGAAAGCCGGTCGACAAGCGTGCCGACATCTGGGCGTTCGGGTGCGTGCTCTACGAAATGCTCACCGGACGGCCACCCTTTCACGGCGAGACCGTCACCGACACACTTGCGTCCGTCGTCAAAGAGAGCGCCGATCTGGACCGGCTGCCGGCCGACACGCCGATTCACATCCAACGCCTCATCGAGCGCTGCCTGCAGAAGGACCCGCGCATGCGCCTGCGCGACATCGGCGACGCACGGCTCGATCTCGACGCGCGGATCCCCGAATCCGCCCCGGTCGCCGCTACGCTGTCACGCGCGCGCATGATGTCGGTCGGCGCCGCCGGCGTCATCATCGGCGCCAGTGTCGCCGCGGCGTCATCGTGGGCTCTGCTGCGTCAGGCGCCGGCACCTCTCCCGCTCGTCACGCGCTTCACGATCTCGCCGCCGCCCGGCGAGCGGCTGTACGCCAGCGCCTTCGATCGGGACATCGCGCTCTCCGCCGACGGCACCCGTGTCGCGTTCCGGTTTGGCACCGGCGGCCTCGCGATTCGTTCGATTGATCAACTCGAGCCGCAGATCGTGCCGGGCATTTTTGGACGCCAGCCGGTGTTTTCGCCCGACGGCCGCTGGATCGCGTTCGTGGAACAGAGCAGAGAGCTGAAGAAAGTGTCGATCGCCGGCGGGCCCGCAGTTTCGATTTGCCTGATGCCCGGAGTCGGTCCGCGCGGGGCGGCGTGGGGCCCGGACGAAATCATCATCTTCGCGACAAACGATCCGGCGACAGGATTGCTCAGCGTCCCGGCGGGCGGCGGCGATCCGAAGGTGTTGACGACGCCGAAGGTCAACAAAGATGCGGCACTCGCCGCAGGCGGCGTCACCGCGATCGGTGATCACCTGTTTCCCTCCCTGCTCCCCGACGGTCGTGGTGTGGTGTTCACCGTCTGGGAGGGTTCGATCGAGAAGGCGCAGATAGCGGTCCTCGATTTGAAGACTGGCCGCTGGAAGACCGTCCTGCACGGCGGCGCCGCGGCTGAATACGTCCCCAGTGGGCACCTTGTTTATGCCGGCGCGGGCACGCTGCGCGCTGTTCGCTTCGATCCGGATCTGATGGACGTGGTCGGCGATCCAGTGTCGTTGTCGGCGCGCGTGTCACTGATCGAGTCGACCGGCGCGGCAAACTTCGCCGTCTCCCCCAGTGGGACCGTGGCATACATGCCCGACGGAGCTGCCCGGGGTGCGCAACGGTCGCTCGTCTGGGTCGATCGACAGGGGCGCGAAGAGCCGGTTGGTGCGCCGCCTCGCACCTATCAGGTCGCGAGAATCGCCCCCGACGCCACTCGTATTGCGGTCAGCACGCTGGATCTGGAACGCGATATCTGGAACTGGGACACGACACGGCGGACGCTGACGCGTCTGACGTTCGGACCGACCCAGGACGACAGGCCCGTCTGGATGCCTGAGGGGCGGCACATCATTTTTGGTTCGAGCCGAATGAGCGCATCGGACCTGTTCTTGCGCGCCGCCGACGGCGCCGGCATCGACGAACCGCTCGCGTCGAGCGCCAATCCGAAGGCCGTCACCCAAGTGACGGACGACGGGCTGATCGCCATAGGCGTCGAGTTTCGTCCGGACACGGCCAACGACATCGTCCAATGGCGGATTGCCGGGCGCGGAAACAGGCCCTCCGAGCCTCTGCTGGCCACCACGTTTCAGGAAAGCAACCCTGCGATTTCACGCGATGGACGCTACCTCGCGTATCAGTCGGATGAATCGGGTCCCTTGGAAGTCTACGTTCGCCCCTACCCAAAGGTGAACGACGGCCGATGGCAGGTCTCGACAGCCGGCGGGACGCGGCCGCTGTGGTCGCCGAATGGCCGCGAGCTGTTTTATGTTGCCGCCGATGGTTCCCTGATGGTCGTCCCGGTGCACACGAGCGGCGCCACCTTCAAGCAGGGCAATCCCGAAAAGCTGATCGAGGGCAAGTACATCATGACGAGCGGCGACCGCCAGTACGACATTTCGCCCGACGGGAAGCGCTTCCTGATGATCAAGGACGCCGACGGCAAGGCCACGCCGGGGGCCTCGTCGTCGTGCAGAACTTCAATGAAGAGCTGAAGCGCGCATTGCCGCCTGCCTCTCGTTGACATGACTCTGGCTGTGGGGACGCGCGTCGGAGCTTACGAGATCCTCTCGCCGCTTGGCGAAGGTGGGCCCGCCTTCGCTCGCGCCGTCATGCCGCGCGAGCTTCGGCGAGGTCTCGCCGTAGCCAAGGAGGCGAGGACATGATCGGCCGGAGACTCGGTCCTTATGAAGTCCTCGCAAAACTTGGCGAAGGCGGAATGGGCGAGG
>DASPNQ010000086.1:0-42051 GCA_035626435.1 Vicinamibacterales bacterium | reverse complement strand
CCTCGCCCATTCCGCCTTCGCCAAGTTTTGCGAGGACTTCATAAGGACCGAGTCTCCGGCCGATCATGTCCTCGCCTCCTTGGCTACGGCGAGACCTCGCCGAAGCTCGCGCGGCATGACGGCGCGAGCGAAGGCGGGCCCGCCGGCGCCAAGGGGCGAGACGATCTCAAAAGCGCCGAGGCGAGTGCCGGATCGGAGCATCACTTGCTGGAGGTGGGCGGATTATAGCTGAGCTCGTGGGGTATAGAATGCGCTGAGCCCATGCCGGCGCGTCATGTGACTGCCCGAGGTGCCCGAAAGGATTACTGCCGCGAAGCTCATCCGGGAGTCGCCGGAATCTTACGCCAGAACGGCGCGGCAGCGGCCTCAGCGGCCTTACTGGAGGCGCGACCTCACCTCTTCGAGCCAGTTCAACACGACCATCAGACTTGAACTGGTCGGAGCGGCCGGTGGTGGCGCCGTCGTATCCGGCTTGACCATCAGGAACCTGCCGTCTCGTGAGACGTCATACCCGGTGTGACCCGGACCCTTCATAACATAGCGGTCTGCAAACAGCTTGCGCGCCGTGCCGATGACCAGCTCCTCGGTCCGTGCCGTGACGGGCACCGCCATCATCGCTTCGGCGCTGATGAAGAACAGCTCGTCGCCATTGTGCGACCACACCGGGTGGGCGCCGCCGGATGTCGACACCTGCGTTCTGCGTTCGAGCGACGGGAACGCGCGCACGAACACTTCCTCGCGGCCGGTTTCGTTCGAGGTATAGACAATCCAGCTGCCGTCGCGCGAGAGCCGGGCGTTGCGTTCGGAAAACGGAGAGGTGAGCAGTGGCTTCAGTGCGCGGCTGCCGTCGAGGGGCAGCAGCACAACGTCACTCGGGCCACCATTGCTAGGGGCTTTGGTGATGACCAGCGCGCTCCCGTCGGGGGTGACCGCGTCGACGTGCAGATGGTCCAGCCCGGTCCACAGCACCTCTTCGTCACCCACGCCATCCACCCGCCGGCGATGCAGCGCGCGCGGCGTGCCCGCGCGACTGGACGCGTAGACAATGCTTTTCCCGTCCGGCAGCCATACGGCCGTTTCGTCCTCGCCAGGCGCAAAGCTCTGTCGCGTCAGCGCGCCGCGCTTCACGTCCAGCGTCCAAACGTCATCGGGGCCGTCCGGCACTTCGACCGTCACGTGCCCTTCGTTCGGAGACAGGCGTGGATCGACGAACCCGCGCGGATCGCCGGGCAACGGCTCTTCGCTGCCATCGCGCCGCACCCAGACGAGCGATCTTTTCGCCCCCCCGGAGGCGAAAAACGCGCCAGGCACGTACACCAGCGTGCCGCGATCCGAGATGGTGTAATGCGCGGCGCCACTAGGGACCATGCTGACGGCTTCGAGCACGGGAATGGGCTCTCCCGTCAGCTGCCCGTTGGCCGGATCGAATGCGACAGCCCGCAGCACGCCCGCGGCCGCGAACAACAGCACGCCGGGCGCGAGGTAATGCGGTTGCGACCCGGCGATCAGCGCTCGATAATTCTTCGTGCGCGGGTCGTAGAGGGCAACCTGGAACGACCCGGACCCGAGATCGCCCGCGGGCGAAAAAATCGTAAAGAGAATCGATCCGTCCGGAAGCACGGACGGAAACAGGTGATCGACTTCGTTCGCGTCGCTATTAACGCGCGTGAGCACCTGCGCCTCACCGCCCTCGGCCGGCACGGCCAGCAACCCGGATGAATTATTGGCCGTCGCAAAGTAAATGGTGTCGCCCGCCCAGGAGGCGCCCCGCGGCGACCCGACCGTCGCGCAGAGCGTGACGGGTGGCCCTCCAAGCAGCGATACCTTCTTCAACAGGTTGTCGGCGAAGAATCCCACCGACAGGCCGTTTGGCGCGAAGAACGGAGAGCGTGCGTTGTCGGTTCCTTGCAGTATGGTCGGTTCGGACTGGCTCAACTCTCGAGCCGCTAGCTTCGCGACGCCGTCAACGACCGTGCGATAGACCACCCACCGATCATCCGCAGATATGACGACGTCGCGATCCGAACCCTGCATCGAGAACGGCGCCGCCGATGGCGGCACTACCGCGAGACGAACGGGGCGAGGTGGCGTCGCCGGCTGCGAAAAGGTCCACCATCCGGCCACGCCGATGAGGGCGACGCCGACCAGTGTCGAGAGCACGATGGCCGCCCACAGTGGTCGTGATTTACCGATCACCGGGACTGGCGGCGACGAGATCGCCGGACTGCCGAGCACGAATCGGGCGACCGCGGCGTCGGCGACGCGCTTCTGCGGATCCTTTTCGAGGCAGCCGCGCAGCAGCCAGCGAACCTGTTCCGGGAGCTCGCGGGGGATCAGCGACCAGTCGGGCTCGCCCTTCAACACCGTTGCGAGCACATCGGACACGTCCTCGCCATCGAAGGCGCGGCGCCCGGTGAGCATCTCATATAGCACGCAGCCATAACCCCACATGTCGGCACGTTTGTCGACACGCCGGCCCTTCGCCTGTTCCGGCGCCATATAGGACGCGGTGCCGATGATCGTGCCCAGGGCACTCATCGCGGGACTGGTAATCGTCGGCGACATCGCCAAGTGCGAGGGCGTCGACAGTGCGGACACCCCGCTGTGATCGACCGCCTTGGCGAGGCCGAAGTCGAGCACCTTGACCGTGCCGTCGCCGCGCAGCTTGATGTTGGCCGGTTTCAGATCGCGATGGATGATGCCAGCTTCGTGCGCCGCTTCCAGGGCCTCCGCGATCTGCCGCGCGATCGGCAGTGCGTCATCGCACGGAATCGGACCGCGCCGAATGCGCTCCGCGAGCGTTTCCCCCTCCACCAGCTCCATGACGATGGCGCGGCAGCCGGCGGAGCCGTCGCCGCGGTCCGCGTCCTCGGCCCCGTAAATCTGTGCGATGTAAGGATGATTGAGCGCGGCGAGCGTCTGCGCTTCGCGCGAGAAGCGGGCGACGCGATCGGGATCGGAGGCAAGTAATTCGGGAAGCACTTTGAGCGCGACGTCGCGATTGAGCCGTGTATCGCGTGCGCGATACACCTCGCCCATGCCGCCGGCGCCGAGTATTGCGACGACCTCATACGGGCCAAATTTCTGCCCAATCATGTCGTCGCCTCAGTGGCCGTGCAGGGAGGCAGCAGTTTGCCGGCGATCAGACGATCGACCCGCGTACCACGTGCACGATACACGTCGCCCGTTTCGACCCCGAGCGGCGATTGGAGCGCGTAGGGACCGAGCCGGCCCGCGGTCAAGCTCATCAGGAATCGGATTCTACTTCACCAACCCGACTCGGCGGCCTCGGCGCCCTACGGCGGCGGAACTCGCGTGACCTGGTACAAAACCACCTGCCAGACACCGTTCCGAAGCACGTGGACGCGGGTGAAGCGCACCGGCGTGTCAAAGCGCTCACTGCCGCTTCGAGGTAGCGGGATTATAGTGTGCGCGAGGTCCCGATGAGCACCCCAACGCCTGCTCTCACGCGACGCCAGTTCGGCGCCGCTCTGGCCGCCGCACCCCTGCTGGCGACCACCACTACCGCCGCGGCGCGGCAAGAGGACGTGGCAGGCCTGTACGGCCGCGCCATCGTGATCGACGCGCTTGCCAATCCCGGCTCGATGAATGTCTCCTGGCCACCGCGAGGCCCGCTGTCGCAGAAACAGCGTGACGCGATTGCGGCGTCCGGCATCACGGCGATCAACGTCACCGTCAGTTCCGACTTCGAAGGGTCGGTGCGCAACATCGCGCTGTGGCAGGGTGAAGCGGACCGCTATCCCGAACTGCTGTCGATCGTCCGCCGGCATGCCGACATCGCCGCGGCCAAGAAGAACAAGACGCTGGGGCTGATGCTGGGTTTTCAGAACACCGACATGATCGAGCGCGACGTGACGCGGCTCGATCTGTTCCATCGGCTCGGAATCCGCATCATCCAGCTCACCTACAACGATCGCAACCTCGTCGGGGACGGCTGCCTCGAGCCCGGCAACGCCGGACTCAGCTCATTCGGCCGGGAGGTCGTCGCGCGCATGAACAGTCTCGGTCTCGCAGTCGATCTGAGTCACTGCGGCACGCAGACGACGGCCGACGGCATCGCCGCGTCGACCAAGCCGCCGCTGATTACTCACAGCGGCTGCCGTGAGGTCTATCGCCACCCACGCAGCAAGGAAGACCGCGAGCTCAAGGCGATGGCCGACAAGGGCGGCGTGATCGGCATCTACTTCATGCCGTTCATCGGGCCGGGACCTGGCGCGCCGACCACCGACATGCTGATGCGGCAGATTGACCATGCCATCAAGATCTGCGGCGTCGATCACGTCGGCATCGGCAGCGATCTCAGCACGACGCCAATCGAAGAAACGCCGGAGTACCTGCGCGAGCACAAGTCCTTCGTCGATGCGCGCGCCAAGCGCGGCATCTCCGCGCCGGATGAATCGCGGCCGCTGTATATCCCGGAGCTCAATCATCCGCGCCGCCTCGAAGGCGTGGTGCGCGGCATGCGCCAACGCAATTACTCGACCGACGTGATCGAGAAAGTCATCGGCGGCAATTTCCACCGGGTGCTCAAGGACATCTGGACGCTGTAAGCACGCCCAAGCACGCGGTTCGGCGAACCTACTTGTAGAGGTCGCCCGCGAGATATTTCAGGCCGGTATCGACGGCAACCGTCGCGACCACCTTGCCAGGGCCCAACTCCTGCGCGAGCTTCACCGCGGCGACGATGTTCACCCCGCTCGAGGTGCCGGCGAACACGCCCTCCTCCCTCGCAACACGCTTCGCCATCGCGCGCCCCTCGTTCTCGTCGATGACGCGGACTTCGTCGTACATGTCCTTAGTCAGATGCGGCGGCCAGAATCCCGCGGCGGTGCCCTCGACGCGATGCGGCCCGCCTTTGCCTGTCGTCAGAAAGGGTGATGTCGACGGCTCCAGCGCGACGATGCGCGCCTTGCTGCCGGCCGCCTTCAACGCGCGCGACACCCCAACCAGCATCCCCGCCGATCCGACCGCACCGACATAGGCATCGATGTGACCGACCTGTTCGGCGAGCTCGTGTCCGATGTTCGCGTAGCCGTCGAGCGCGTCCGTGTTCTGGAACTGTTCGGTCCAGAAGTTGTTCGGATCCTTGATCAGCTCGGCGATTCGCGCCTTGAAACGATCGAACAGCGCCGGCGTGACCTTTCCGCCATCGCTCTGCACGATCTCGAGATCCGCGCCGAATGCGCGCATTGTGTCGAGCTTCTCCTGCGCGAACGCATCGGACGACAAGGGATGAAACTCATAGCCTTTGATCGCGCAGACCATCGCCAGCGACGACCCGGTGCTGCCGCCGGTGTATTCGATGACGCGCATCCCCGGGCGCAGAGCGCCGCGCTGTTCGGCGCCTTCGATCATGGCGAGCGCCATGCGATCTTTGTAGGATCCCGTCGGGTTGAAGTATTCGAGCTTGACGTAAACATCCGCCGAATCGGGCGGCACCACCTTGTGCAGGTGGACCACCGGCGTGCGGCCGATGGTGTGCAGGACGGATTGGACGGGAGCGGGTGAGGTCATGCGCGTCTCCATGACTGGGATTAGATGCACGAAACGCAGCGGGGATATCATGCCGACGTTCAGGGGGTATCAGATGCGTGTGCTCAACACTGCCGGTCGCGCCTGTCTCGTCGTCTGGCTGACGACGATTTCTCTGGCGGCGCAGCAAGCGGCGCGTCCGGCCGCGGTGGTCGACACGGCGGCGAGTGCCGGCATCGCGCGCGATCGGCTGACCCGGCTGCATACGGCCATGAAGGGGTTCGTCGACCGCAAAGAAGTCAGCGGCATCGTCACGCTGATCGCGCGTGACGGCAAGACCGTCGATGTCCACGCCGTCGGGCAGGCCGACGTCGAAAAGAACGTTGCGATGAAGACGGACTCGATCTTCCGGATCGCTTCGATGACCAAGCCGGTGACGAGCGTCGCGATCATGATGCTGTTCGAAGAGAACAAGCTGTTCCTCACCGATCCGGTATCGAAGTTCATCCCGGCGTTCAAGGGCACGCAGGTGCTCGAGGACGGCAAGCCCGTGGCGGCCCGGAGGCAGATGACGATCCGCGATCTGCTGACACACCGCAGCGGCCTTACCTATGGCTTCCTCAACGGCGGCGCGGTCGGCAACGGCTATCGCAACAACGGCATCGTCGACGGCTTATCGCAGACCCCGCTGACGCTGGAGGACAACATCAACAAGCTCGCCGCGGAACCGCTAATCGCCCAGCCGGGTGCGGCGTTCAATTACAGCCTCTCTACAGATGTTCTGGGCCGGGTCGTCGAGGTCGCATCCGGTCAGCCGCTCAACGTGTTCTTCCGCGAGCGCATTTTCAAGCCGCTGAAAATGGTCGACACCGATTTCGTCGTGCCCGAATCAAAGTGGCCGCGTTTGGTGAACGTGTACTCGCCGGACGGCAAGGGCGGGATTCGGCCGATGAGCGACCCGGAAACGTTCGGCAATACGCTGATGTCGCCGTTCGCCTCGTATCGGGAAGGCAAAACGTACTTTTCGGGAGGTGCCGGGCTTGTCTCGACCGCTGCCGATTACTCTCGATTCGCGAACATGTTGCTCAACGGCGGCGTGCTCGACGGTGCGCGTCTACTCAGTCCGAAATCGATCGAACTGATGACCTCCAATCACACCGCAGACGTGCCGCACCCGCTCAGTCTGATCGGCGCAGGCCGCGAGTTCGGTCTCGGCGTTCAGGTCGTCACGGATGTGGCGGCGACGCAGACGCTCGGCTCGGTTGGCATGTACGGCTGGAGCGGCATTTACGGCACCGTGTTCTGGGTCGATCCCAAGGAAAAGCTGGTGTCGATCATGATGGTGCAGAAGTATCCAGGTTCGACGGTCGCCGGGACCTTTCTACCGATGGTCTACCAGTCGCTGGTCCGCTGAGCCGTCACGGAATCGACGCGCCGCACGATGAGGACGCTCGTCCACCTGTCGGATCTGCACTTCGGTCGTATCGATCCGGCGATCGTCGAGCCGTTGCGCCGCGCGGTGGCCGCGGCGCAACCGGACCTGGTCGCCATCTCGGGCGATGTCACGCAGCGGGCGCGGCACTCGCAATTCGCGGAGGCACGCGCCTTTGTCGACTCTCTGCACGCGCGCACGCTCGTGGTGCCGGGCAATCACGACATCCCACTCTACGACGTCGTCGAGCGCTTCGCCGCGCCGCTGCGTCGTTATCGCCGCTACATCTCGAGCAATCTCGAGCCCGAGTACATCGATGAAGAGATGATCGTGCTTGGCATCAACACCGCTCGGGAGTGGGTGTTTCCGTTCGGCGATGGGCGGATTAACGAGACGCAAGTCGATCGCGTGGTCAGGCGGCTGGCGGCCGTTCCCCCCGCGCTGCTCCGCGTCATCGTCACCCATCATCCCTTTGACCTGCCGCCCGGCGTCCAGGAACGGCGCCTGGTGGGCCGGAATGCCATGGCCATGCAGCGACTGACGGCGGCGAACGCGGATCTCTTTCTATCTGGGCATCTCCACATCAGCCACGTGTCCTGCGCCATCGAGCGCTACGAACTCGCGGGGCATTCGGCGCTGATCGTCCAGGCCGGAACCGTCTCGACGCGCAGCCGCGGCGAGCAGCCGTCGTTCAACGTTCTGCGCATGCAGCGGCCTGAGATCGAGGTGCACCGATACGCGTGGGATGAATCGGCGGGATTCAGCAGTACGACGACGTCCCGATATCGCCATCACCCCAAAACCGGGTGGGCCATGATGAGGACGGTGTAAGCGACGGTTCGCCCGAGGCAGTCACAGCGGAACCGAGCACCCTTGGCACCTTGGCACCCTGGCGCCTTGGCAGCCTTGGCACCATGGCAGCCTTGGCACCATGGCAGCCTTGGCACCTTGGTAATATCGCCAAGTGCAGCTGACGACCCTGGACTGGGTCATCGTCATCATCTCCCTCACCCTGTCATTCGTGCCGGCGATGTACTTGATGCGCCGCGCCGGATCGAGCACCGCCGAGTTCTTCACGTCAGGACGTGCGGCACCGTGGTGGTTGATCGGCGGCTCGATGGTGGCGACGACGTTTTCCACCGACACGCCGAACCTGGTCACGAACCTGGTTCGCGAAAATGGCGTCGCCAACAACTGGGTGTGGTGGGCGTTTCTGCTGACGGGCATGAGCACGGTGTTTTTCTACGCGCGCATGTGGCGTCGATCGGGAGTGCTCACCGATCTGGAGTTTTACGAGATTCGCTACGCCGGCCGGCCTGCGGCCATGGTTCGCGCGTTTCGGGCCGTCTATCTCGGCTTGTTCTTCAACGTGATAATCATGTCGACGGTCAATCTGGCCGCTGCCAAGATCGCCAACGTCCTGCTGGGATGGCCGATGTGGCAGACGCTGGCCATCTGTGCCGTCATCAACGTCGCCTTCGCGTCAATCGCCGGCCTATGGGGCGTCCTGATCACCGACGTCTTTCAGTTCGTGATCGCGATGACGGCGTCGATCGCGGCGGCGTATTACGCGCTGCAGCAGCCGCAAGTGGGCGGACTGGACGGACTGATCGCGCGGTTGCCGCCGTCAACCTTGCAGCTGCTTCCGAATTTCGGCGACTGGCAGCTGGCGCTGACCATCTTCATCATCCCGCTGACCATTTCGTGGTGGTCGGTGTGGTACCCCGGATCCGAACCGGGCGGAGGCAGTTACATCGCGCAGCGCATCCTGGCGTCGAAGAGCGAGCGTGATGCGTTGGGCGGCACGCTGTTCTTCAACGTTGCGCATTACTCGCTGCGGCCGTGGCCGTGGATTATCGTCGCGCTCGCGTCGCTGCTGGTGTTCCCGACGCTCGACGACATTGCGAGAGCGTTCCCCTATCTGGATCGCAGCCTGATCGGGCATGACACCGCCTATCCGGCAATGTTAACGTTCCTGCCGCCGGGGATTCTCGGCTTGATGGTGGCGGGTCTGCTCGCGGCCTACGTGTCGACCATCTCGACGCATCTCAACTGGGGCACGTCCTACGTCGTGCACGATCTCTATCGGCGTTTCATTCGTAGCGATGCCGGCGAGGGGCACTACGTGATGATGGGGCGCGTGGTCACTGCATTGATGATGGTGCTCGCCGCCGGCATGACGTTCCTGCTGGAGTCGGCACGCACGAGTTTCGAGTTGCTGTTGTCGATCGGTGCCGGATCAGGGCTGCTGTATCTGCTGCGGTGGTACTGGTGGCGCATCAACGCGTGGAGCGAGATTGCGGCGATGGCCGTCTCGTTCGTCGTCGCCATCGGCTTTTTCATTGCCGGCAAGTCCGGCGCGGTATTCGCCCCGAATACGCCGCTGTTGATTACCGTCGCCGCCACCACGCTGGCGTGGGTTGCGGTGACGTTACTGACCAAACCTGAAAACGACGCGACGCTGATCGCGTTCTACCGGCTCGTTCGGCCTGCGGGTTCGTTGTGGGGCCCGATTCCTGCCAAGGCGGGCATCGGCGCATCACCCGACAGCATCTCGACACAGCTTCTCGGCTGGGTGCTTGGCTGCACATTCGTCTACGCGACGCTGTTCGGCGCGGGCAGCGCGATTTACGGATACGCGACGCAGGCCACCGTGATCGGAGTCATCTGGCTCGCGAGCGGTCTCGGCCTGCTCAGAATCTTGAGATCGCTATGGCATTAGAGCGACAATGGTTGAGCTTGCCATTGGAGGTCCCGTGCTGAAGATCGTCGTTCTTGCCGTGTTCGTGTTGATCGCATCGCCCGCATTCACTCAAAGCGTCGAGTACAAGGTCTTGGCGACGTCGAAGACCTCGACGATGGAGAAGGAGATGAATGAGGCGGGCGCGGCGGGCTTCAAGTTCGCGGCGGTGATGGGCGGGCAGACCGGGTTCGGAGGCAAGGAAGTGGTCGTCCTGATGCAGAAGGGCAATGGCAGCGGCACGTATCGTTACCACTTGCTGGCGACCAATCGCACCAGCACGATGGAGCGCGAAATGAACGCCGCTGCGCAGGATGGCTACGACTATGTCGGCCAGACGGTGTTCGAGAGCGTGTTCGGCGGCGAAGAAGTGGTGTCGATCGTCGAGCGCGGTGCGCAGTCCGCTTCCGACTACGTCTACAAGCTGATCGCCACTTCGAAGACGTCGACGCTCGCGAAGGAAGCAAACGAGATCGGCCGGAGCGGCTTCCACGCGCTCGGCATGACGGTTGGCAAAACTGCACTCGGTGGCAACGAGCTCGTCGTCATCGCGCGCAAGAAGAGATAGCCGCGTCGGGGCCCGCCCCGCTGCATCAATGACCTCGGCCTCCTTTCGGAAGATTGCGCTCGGCCACGACGGCGCCTTCGAAGGCTCCCACATGGGTCATCCCGACTTTCGCGCCGCCAATGGGCGCATCTTCGCGTCCCTGACGGAAGACGAAAAGACCGCGATGGCCTCGCTGACACCCGAGCAACAGGCCGACTTGGTCAAGCGATCGCCGGCATTCACTCCCGCGGCGGGCGCCTGGGGCCGCGGCGGCTCGACGTTGATCGATCTCAGACGTGCCGATGCCGAGCTCGTCGGTGAAGCGGTGACGCTGGCGTGGCAAAGAGTGTCCGCCCTCAAGCCGGCGGCGCGGCGAAAGCGGCGATAGCTCGATCGATTCCGGCACGCGCGTCTGATTCGTGACACAATCAGAACATCCCGCAACAATCGACCCAGGAGTCCCCATTGAGCAATATCCGTGTCGGCAGCTACGTAACGCATTCGCTCCGGCCCGCATGGGGTGTCGGCAAGGTATTCGCGCAGAGCCCGCAGCACGTGCTGGTTGGATTCAGCCGCTTGCCGGAGTCGGAACGCTTCAAGAGACTCGAAATGCGCCCGGGCCTGCTCGAGCGCGCGATCACCGTGAGCCAGGATCCCGAACTCGATTCCTGGAAGGTGGACGCCGATTCGACCTGCCACTACATCGGCATCGTTACGAGACCGCGCCGCACGGCGAAGGCCGGCATGTGGACGCGCGAGGAGGCGATGGAACGCTTTCTCAAGAAATACAGCAACGGTTTCCCCGACGCGTGGTACCGGTCATCGCATCGTGATGCTCGGCTGGCGCAGCATCGACTGTGGAACGAGTTGCTGCCGCCGGGCCGCCTCCGCGAGCTGGCGACCGAGCAGCCGCAGCTTGCGGCGGAACACATGTTGAAGGTGCTGGAGCTGCGTGAGAAGCCGCTGCTGCGTGCGGCCAACGAGCTCGCCCGCGTGCGAGCCGCGTTCATGAACACCCCGAAACTGACGCCGTTCCTGATCGCGCTCGCCGATCTGCTCGACGCGCCGCGTCCGACCCAGGAGCACTTCGAGGCGTATCTCGCATCGCTGGCGGCGTTGGAACAGCCGCCCAAGAACACGCCGATGACGTGGCCGATGGTGACCGCATTGCTGTTCATCGCGCGCCCGGATCGGCATCTGCTCGTCAAGCCGACATCGACACGCGCGGCCGCCGCGGCGCTTGGATCCGAACTGCATTTCAAGGCCGCGCCGAATTGGAAGACCTACGAGCGGGTCATGGCGTTCAGCGATGAGCTCATGTACTTCATCACGCCGCGAGGTGGCGTCGACATGATCGACGTGCACGCCTTCATTACCGCCATCGTCGAAGATTAGCCCGCCGGTTCGCCGTCGTCAGTCATCGTGCAGGTATTCGCCGTCCTGCGCGCGCTGCCGGCGGCGGGTTTCATTACGAATTCTTAACAACGTCAAATCCGCAGTGCTGCTAGAAACGTAGGATGCGATTTCCAGCAGCCGTGGCGTCCGTTGCGTGCCTACTGGCCTTCTCTGTGGGCGTGAACGCTAGCAGTCAGCAAGGTCCGCCGCCGGCGATGCGTGCGCTGTTCGACGCGCTCACGAGCGCGGCGAACAGCGGCAGCGCCGAAGCGTGGGAAGTCTTCGCGCAGCAGCGGTTTGCGCCCGAACTCCTCGCCGATCAGACTCCAGCGCAACGCGCAGAGATCTATCGCCGCATGGTCGACGCATTTGGCACGATCGCGATCGGCGGCGTCACCCGAGAGGGTCCGCAGGCACCGCTGCGGATGAATATCAAAGGCAGCAAAGGCGGTGGTGTCATCGTGCTCGAGGTCGCCGACGACCCGGTGCGTATCCGGAGCATCGAGGTGCGCACGGGCGCCGCGGCGATCGAGGCACCGGTGGCAGGTGCGCCATTGCCGGCGCTCGACCGCACCCTGACGAGCGACGAGATCAACCGCCGGCTCGACGGCTACTTCACGAAGCTGGCTGCGGACGATGTGTTTTCGGGTGTGGCGATGGTGGCGAAGAACGGTGTGCCGGTGTTCTTCAAAGCCTACGGCCTCGCGAATCGCGAGAAGAAGATCCCCAACACCATCCGCACGCGCTTCAACATCGGCTCCATCAACAAGGAGTTCACGCAGAACGCCATTCGTCAGCTCGTTCGCGAAGGCAAGCTGGCGATGACAGATACGTTAGGCAGCTTCTTTCCCGATTATCCGCAGGCCGTGAGCAGAGCGGCAACAATCGAGCAGCTCCTGACGCATCGTGCGGGCCTGGCCGATTTCTTTGGCGCCGAATTCAATCGAGCCCCGAAGGACGGGTTTACCTCGAATGCCGACTACTTCAAGTTCGTGAGCAGCCGCCCGCCCAGCTTCGCGCCGGGCGAGCGCAACCAGTACTGCAATGGCTGCTATATCGCGCTTGGCGAGATCATCGCGAAAGTATCGGGAATGTCGTACGAGGATTACGTCGCGAAACACGTCTTCGGCCGCGCCGAGATGACCAGCACGGGTTATCCGCGAAGCGATCAACCCGCTGACGACATCGCAATCGGTTACACACGACGGGGCGGCGGCACGTTGCAGCCGAACACTACGATGCATGGCGTGACCGGCAGTGCCGCCGGCGGCGGCTATTCGACGGCGCTCGACATGTTGACCTACGTCAAGGCCGTGCGTGCGGGCAGGTTCCCCGGTCACGGCGGCGACGTCGGCATCGCCGGCGGGGCGCCGGGTACAAATGCGATCCTCGAGTCGAGAGGCGAGTGGACGGTCATCGTGCTGACGAACCTCGATCCGCCGACCGGCGAGCGGCTCGGCGTCGCGATCGCGAACGCATTAGAGCGCTGAACGCCGCCGCGCCTTGACGCCGAACGGCATTAGCTCCTCCGGTCGCTCATTACGCCTGGGAAATAATAGACGCATTACAGCACTAATGATGGCCGCATCGCGACGGCGCTCAGGTCGGTCCTCATCAGTCTCCGCGCTCGCTCCACACGCCTGTCAACTCGCTGCTCGACCTGTCTCGCGCGTAGTGCTCGCAGCGAGGTTGTCAGCATAAAAACGCGCCCGTCAGCCCGCCGTTGATTCCCCTGGATGCTGAAGCCTTCGGGCTTCCTCCCGGCGGGTTTCGCTCGCGCTCCGCCTGATGAGGATCGGCATGTCGCGCCGGTGCGCGGGCCGGACGGCGTTAGGTCCGGAGGAGCGAATTCCGCCGGGAGCCGCCGAGCCACAGATCGTTTGGAACGGGGCATCAATCGTGAGGCGGCGAGCAGGTTTTTAGACAGGAAACATCGATGCTCGCCGTGGGCGACAGGTGCGCGAGCATCGATTTTCCCAGGCGTAATGAGCGACGGAGGAGCTAATGCCGTACGGCTTAACCGCGCGCCGGCTACCTGCGCCTTTCGCGCGGCGCGTCCCGACTTGCAACGATCACACTATCGACGACGACTTGCCGCCGAGCGCCGCGACGACTTTGTCGATGTCGTCGTGATTGTTGAAAACGGACACGGCCAGGCGGATGCGGTTCTCGTTGGCCACAACCGTCGCCGCGATGCGCTGCGACTGCAGCAGTTTCTGCGTGGCCGCCGCGTCCTTCAGTTCGAAAGCGACGATCGGTGTCTCGGTGTCAACCGGCGTCAGCGGCTTGTATCCAAGCGGAGGCAGTTCCTTCTGCAGTCGATCGGTCAGGTGCTTCGCATGCGCCCGGATGTTGGGCAGGCCGAGCTTGTTGACGTAATCGATGCCGGCATTGACGGCCGCGGCCAGCATCACCGGAATGCCGCCCGTCTCGTATCGCGCCGCACCGGGGAGCGGCTCCCACGTCAACTGGGCGCGATTGAAGTTCGACACCTGCCGATGCCCATACCGCGTTGTCGGCAGGACGGTGCCCTGGAGATCCTCACGCACGTAGAGGAAGCCGATGCCGCGTTCGCCCATCAGCCACTTGTAGGTGCCGGACGACGCGAAGTCGATGCCGAGTGCCTTGACGTCGACGGGAACCGCGCCGACCGCCTGGATGATGTCTGCAAATACATGCGCGCCGCGCGCGTGAGCGATCGCGGATACCGTCTTCACGTCGTGCATGAAGCCGTTGACGTTCGACACCATTGCGATCGACACCAGTTTCGTATTTCTGTCGATCGCCTTCGACATGTCCTCCGGATCGATCTTCCAGTTGTTGTGTTTGACGATGCGGAGCTCGACGCCCTTCTTTTCCAGCTCCTTGTACATGTAGAGAGAGGTCGTGAAGTGCAGCTCGTCGATGACGATGTTGGCGCCGCGCGATTTGGCGAGGTCCAGACCCATGACGACGATGTTCTCGCCATCGGAGGTGCTGCCGGTGTAGGCAATCTCCGTGGCCTTCGCGTTGATCATCGCGCCGAACTTGGCCTTCAACTCTTCCTGCGCGCGTGCGTTGAAATCCGCGCCGCCGCCCCCCGCGCCGTAGAGGCGATAGTCGACGACTTTCTTGATCGCATCCGCCGTGAAAGAACCCACCGGGTGGATGGCCGCGGAGTTGAGGTAGGTCTCTTTCAGGACCGAAGGGAACTCCGCGCGAATCGACGCCGGAAGGACCCCGCTTCTGGCCGATTGGACGGCACCGAATACCGGTTTCGCGGCGACGGCGAAAGCACCCGCGCCGACGAGGAATTGACGTCTGTTCATGCTGCCTCCACGCATCCGGGTGCCACGGCCCGAGCGTCCATGGGAAATCGTGGGCATTATCACGCGTCTGACTCGTTTAAGCCATTGTGATTGCCGATAACCCGTCGTAAGGTAGTTGAGTTTCCCGACACTAGAAAATCTATGAAGACCTTGCCCCGCCGCCGCTTCGCGCTATTGCTTTCTGCTGTTGTCGCCCTCCTGCTGTGGACCGGCGACTCCAACGGCGTTACCGCCGCCCGGCAGGGTGTTCATATCACTGCCAACGGCTGGCGCACTCCGCTGTATGGCATGTCGCTGGTGCAGAACGCCAGCGGCGCGCTCGGCACGTCGTGCGAGCAGTTGACCGCACCGCAGGTCGAGGCGGCGCGCTTTGGACGCCGCACCAGCCGCGCGATGCTCAAGAGCTCGCCGCACGCCGTCGTCAGTGCCGGCGGCGAGGGCATGAAATTCGAGATCATCTACAGCGATGCGGCGGGCACGGGCTTCAACGACAACGTGCACGGCGCCACGCGCCGGCGTGCGCTCGAAGCAGCGGCGATGGCGTGGTCGAAGGTGCTCAAGGGCAGCATCACCGTGCGGATCGACGCGGTGATGGAAGAACCGAGCGACGAGGACACCGCCGAAGGCAACATCCTGCTCGCGACCGCAGGCCCCGTCGATTTCTGGCTGGTCAACAACATTGGTATGCCGAGCTCGTTGGCGTGGCAGCTGCAGGGCCGCCGCGACGACGGCGTCGAGGCCGACATCCAGGTGAACGTCAATCCCGAGATCAACTGGGAATACCGGGCGGACGGCCAGGCCACGCCCGACAAGGTCAGTTTCGTCTACACGCTGATCCATGAGATCGCGCATGGCCTGGGCTTCGTCGACAGCTTCGATCCCGAGACCGGCACGCTGCTGAACGATCCGGTGCCGTTCATCTACGACACCTTCATCAATCGCGGCAACGACCAGCGTCGCCGCGTGCTGACGCGGCCGGTTCAGGAGATCAAGGGCGACATGATCAGCAAGGACCTGTGGTTCGGCGGCGAGCACGCGATTGACGCGAGCAAGCGGTCGATCCGGCCGCTGCCGATGATCAAGCTCTACGCGCCGAATCCCTACGAAGCTGGATCGAGCATCGCGCACGTCGATCAGGACACCTACGCCGACTTCAAGACGGGGGTGATGACGCCGCGTGACTTCGGCAATGGCAACGACAAGATCGACATCCTGACGCTGGGGATCCTGCGGGACCTGGGCTACCAGCTGATCCCAAACGCGCAGACCGCTCGAGTGCAATAACCCTTACACGCCTTCGCCGCGGCGCGATCCGACTACGACAGGTCGCGCGTCACCCACATGAACGCCTGGACATCGATCATGTCCTTGGCGCCGAGCGGTGCCAGCCGCTGCATCAGTTGCGACGCCATCCGCAGCGTCGCGTCGTAGGTTTCCCAGTTCGGCGTCGAGTCGTACTTCATGTTGAACTGCATCCGCGCCGCGATCAGTTCGGTGTTGGTCGGTTTGAGGGCGATGAAGCGCGCCGGATCCGCGAACATCGGCAGCAGCGTGACGATCGGCCAGGTGTTGACCTTGCCGCCGTCCGCCGGCAGCTGGCTCACCGCTTCCGCCATGTTCTTGAACGACTGCATCCCCGGATTCGCCACGAACGCCAGCGTCGTCGACAGCACTTTTGTCGCCGACTCGTCGCCCTTGGCGAACGCCTTGTGGACGGCTTTCATTTCGAAGGGCGAGAGGATGTTGGTCGACCGGTAGATGCCGTCGAACAGCAGCGCGACCTGCGCGTGCTGCCCGGACTCGACCATGGCGGCACCGCGGCCGTCCGCGAAGTTGGCGGCGAAGGTCTCCTGCGCCGCGCGCTTGTTGCGGTAATCCGCATCCCGTAACTTGTCGTCCTCGAACCGCGCCGGATAGGTCTGCTCGAACCATTGCACCGCCGCGTCGAGATCGTTCTGCAGGTCGCGGGCCTTGCGCTTGGTCACTTTCTTCGGCTTCGCCGGTCCGGTCTCGATGCCGTCGAGCTCCGGGTCGCTCTGGACGCTGGACTTGGTCAGCTGCGGCGCGTCTTCGCGAAGCTTGCGTTGCGGGCCTTGCGGCGAATTGGCGAGCGAAGGGAAGTGGATGATGGCGTAGGGCGAATTGATTTCGATCACCTTGCCGCGCTGCCAGACCGGATGCTCGACCAGGATCCCGACGTCGTTCGGGGTCAAAACCATCCGCATATCTTACAAGCGATTGTGCCGAAGCGGTGATTTCCGTCGTCAGCCTGCCGTCGCCACGAAGGACACGAAGCACACGAAGCATCTTGGAGTCCGACTAGCTTCGTGGCTTCGCGTCCTTCGTGGCGATGGATACCGGATATGCGAGGAATGCAGCCCAGTTCCATGAACAGCAGGATCGCGGCGAACCGATCGTCAGCTCGGCGTCGCTTAACATCTTCTTGACGAATTCTTAGCAAACGCTCGCGCCGCTCTCGGGGTACAACGGTGGCATGACATCACTTCGCCTTACGTCTCTATTCGCCGCGATCGCAGTGTCGGTCGCGACGCTCGCGTCCGCGCAAGAAATCGTCCGCAAGGAGGCGCCGCCGGAAATCCGCACGCTGTTCCAGGCGTTCACACAGGCCGCCAACGGCGATGCTGCCGCGTGGGAATCGTTCGCGCAGGCGCATTACACGGACGCGTTATTGAAGCAGCAAACGGCGGCGCAGCGCGCCGAGTTCCACCAGAAGCTGGCCGATCGTTTCGGGAAGATCGCGGTGAACGGCGTCCGCGTCGAGGGGCCGGATGGCCCGTTGCAGGTGATGGTGAAGGGTGAGAAGGCGGAGGGGACGGTGCTCGTCGATCTCGATCTCGCGTCGCCGAAGATCTTCGCGATTAGCTTGCAATAGTTACTGGCGACGCCACGAAGCACACGAAGGTCACGAAGTATTTTCCCCGATGCCTTAACAATTTCTAATCGACTGCCGTCAACGCCGACTTCGGATTGATCGCGTCTGGATCCTTCACCGCGAACGATTCCGGCTTCGGCTTGACGCCGTGGCGTGCCGCCCACAAGCGCGTGAACTCGGCGCCGAACAGCAGGATCTGGCACGAGTAGTACACCCACAGCAGCAGCACCATCACCGACCCGGCTGCGCCGTAACTAGTGGTCATGGTGCTCTGTCCGAGGTAGAGACCAATCGCCTGCTGGCCGATCATGAACAGCACCGCGGTCACGACGGCGCCGGTTGCGACGTCCTCCCAGTGCAGGCGGACGTCCGGCAGAAACCGAAACAGCATCGCGAACAGTCCGGACGTCACAATCAGTGAGACCAGCAGACTGATCGCGGTCAACGTCGTCGGGAAGCCGGGCCATCGTTCGGCGATCCACGCGCTGAGCGCCGCCAGTGCCGCGGTGATCACGAGCGAGACCAGCAGCAGGAAACCCACCGCGACGACCAGGCCGAACGAGCGCAGGCGATCGATGATCAACGCCCTCAGGTAAGCGCCGGCCCGCGGTTTGACGCGCCAAATGGTGTTGAGCGCGACTTGCAGTTCCAGGAACGCCCCGGTTGCCGCGACGATGAACGCGATGCTGCCAATGACGGTGGCAAAGATACCGGCCTGGCGTCGGCTCGCGCCTTCAAGCAGAGTCTCCACCGTCTGCGCACCCTCACGTCCGATCAGATCGTCGAGTTGAGCGACGATTTCCCCGCGCACCGCTTCCGGCCCGAACACCATGCCGGCAATCGCGGTGGCGACGAGCAGAACGGGGCCGATCGCAAACAACGTGTAGTACGCCAACGATGCGCCCAGCCGCAACGCATCGTCGGACCACCAGGCCTGACCGGCGGCGCCGAGGGTCTGCACCAACAGCTTCGCGCGCATCGCGACAAGTATGACAGTGTCGCGGACCTCAGCCGCGCGGCACGAAAGGTGCAACGGTTGACACGCCGGCTCACTTTCGGCAGCAAATGGACGAAACCCCGAACGCGTTGAAGCACTGGGTGCTGTTCGCCGGCGCAGTGCTGGTGATTGTCGTCCTGTATTGGGCACAAACGGTGCTGGTGGCGTTGGCGCTCGCCGCGCTGCTGTCGTTCGTCCTCGCACCGCCGGTGACCTGGCTCGAGCGGTGGATTGGGCGAGTGCCGGCCGTGCTGGTGATCGTCACGCTGCTGTTCGTGGTGCTGGGACTGGCGGGGTGGGGCCTGATCCGGCAGCTCGATAACCTCGCCAACGACCTTCCGACGTATCGCACCAACATCCTCGCGAAGATCGGCGACGTCCGCGGCGCCGGCAAGGGCGGCACCGTCGAGAAACTGCAGGAGACGATCGACGAAATCGCGACGGACCTCGACAAGGATGATTCCGCCAAGAACACCGCCGCGCGCGCACCGCAACAAGTGATCGTCGCCCCCGCACCAACGCCATTCTCCGGATTTTCGTGGCTGTCGCCGATCATCGGCCCGCTCGGTACCGCAGGCTTCGTCGTCGCGCTGGTGATCTTCATCCTTCTCGAGCGCCGCGATCTCCGGAATCGTTTGATCGGTCTAATCGGGCACGGACGGCTCACCGCGACGACCAAAGCCTTCGACGAGGCGGGCACGCGCGTCAGCCGGCAGCTGTTGATGCAAACGGTCGTCAACGCGATTTACGGCATCGTCGCCGGAATCGGTCTCTATTTCCTCGACGTTCCATATCCGCTGGTGTGGGGCGCCCTTGGCGCCGCGCTCCGGTTCATTCCGTATCTGGGGCCGGTGCTTGGCGCCGGCGCGCCGATTCTGGTCAGCCTTGCCGCGCTTCCCGGCTGGACACAGCCGTTGTGGGTGGTCGCGATGTTCGTCGTGCTCGAGCTGTTCACGAATCTCGTCCTCGAGACGGCGTTGTACGCAGGCGCCGCCGGCGTGTCGCAAGTCGCGTTGTTGATCTCCGTCGCATTCTGGACGTGGCTGTGGGGACCGTTAGGGCTGTTGATGGCGACGCCGCTGACGGTATGTCTGGTTGTCCTCGGTAAGCATGTGCCGGGATTGACGTTCGTCGGTACGCTGATGGCCGACACCCCGCCGCTCGCGCCGGAGTACGGCTATTACCAACGCCTGCTGGCGCGCGACCCGGCCGAGGCCGCTGATTTAATCGAACAGCACATCAAAGCCGACTCGTGGAAGACGGTGTACGACGCGCTGCTGATGCCGGCGCTGAACTACGCCGAACGCGACCGGCTTGAAGAACGGCTGTCGCCGGACGAGGAAGCGGCAATCATCGAGGCGACCCGCGAGCTCCTGAGCGACGTCGCAGACTCGATACGGCGCGCGCAGCCTTCGCCTGACACGATCGACGAAGCGATTCCACCGAGC
Organism: Vicinamibacterales bacterium; assembly: GCA_035626435.1. GTDB lineage: Bacteria > Acidobacteriota > Vicinamibacteria > Vicinamibacterales > UBA2999 > 12-FULL-67-14b. The sequence goes on along the minus strand of DASPNQ010000086.1, from coordinate 21,798 downwards.
GAGGCCGGCCGCGATCCGTTACGAGTACTGGGCTACGCCGCCAACGGCGGCAGCGATGAAGTTGCGCTTGAAATGCTCGCGCAGATGGTTGGCGACCTGCCAATCGCCATCGAGCCGGCAAGCACGCGAATGCTGGCGTCGGAGTTGATCGCGCTCGTGCGCAGTCAAGCCGTATCGGTGATCTGCCTCGCCGATCTTCCCCCGAGCCCGCTCTCGAAAACCCGCTACCTGGTGAAACGCCTGCGCGCCGCGATGCCCGACCTCCGCATTGTCGTCGGCCGCTGGAGTCCGCCGGCACTGGCCGATGACAACACGCAAGCGTTGAAGGATGCCGGAGCGACGCTGGTCGCGACGACGCTGGCGGAGACCAGGGAGTATCTGGGCGGATTGGTCGAGATCGTCAGGATCCCGGCGCCCGCGGCGACGGAGCCGGAACCGGCGCTCGCAAATTCTGCCTGACGGCGTTCGAAGGCCGATTGCTGGACGACTTGGCTCCAGCGCCAGCGTCAACGCGCGGCAGCACGGTCCTTCGAGGTGCCGTGCCTCAGTGCGGCATTGATGTTTAGCTTTCCAGCTCCGATTTCAACGCGCGCATGCGGGCGCCAAGCGCCAGCAGCTCCTCGCGTGGCAGTACGCCTCGCGCAATGGGGAACAGCTTGTTCTCTTCCTCGTAAATGTGGTGCTCGATGTTCTCCTTGAGGACTTTGAACTTTGCGCCCCACCTCTCGTCGTCTTTCGCCACCTCGTGCAGCTCCTTGAGAATCAGGTCAGCAACGTGATGTTCCTGGTAGCTCTCGAGCACCAGGTCGTTGGCCTCGGCGTGCGGCTTGAGCGCAGGGTAGAGAATTTTCTCCTCGATCGCCTCATGCACGTTGAGCTCGCTGGTCAGCGTCTGAAGAATGTCGGCGCGCCCCTGCTTTGCGCGTTCGGTGGTGTCCTCGCCATCCTTGAGGAGTTGCTCGAAATGACGATGGTCGCTTTCAAGGAGCAGGATCGGATCGTTTTCATCCTTGGCCCAAGGCAGGCGCCTGGTCACGGCCGCGACGGCCATCGAGGCGACCCCGCGCGCGATGTTGCCGACGGTCGTCAGCGCCGACTTCTTCTTCTCGGCTGGCCGATCGGTCCGGCTTACCGCCGATCGAGCGGCACGCTTGGTCTTCTCCGCGCGGGTCGGCGCCGGCTTCTTCACCGCCGTCTCGCGAGCCGCAGGCTTGGCCGATCGTTTCGCGGACTTCTTCGCGGTTCGCCGTGGCGCCGCCTTGCGAGTCGCAGCTTCACGCGCGCCCGCGCGACTTGCCTTCTTCTTCGTGGCTTTCTGTTTCTTCGCCTTTTTTGCCATCCGCCTTCGCTCCTTGAGCTTCGGCGGACCGGGTGTCCGCCTGTCGGAGCCCATACAAAACGCGTTCCAGCTTAACGGTGTAAGCGCCTTCCGAAGCTGCGACGTAAGGACAATATGCAGAAGTCGCTCGCCAGGCTGGCCCCCTATTTCTATGTACTTCTGCGCGTCGTGGCCGGCCTCGCCTTCGCGCAGCATGGGGCGCAAAAACTGTTCGGGATGCTTGGTGGGACGGCCGTCGACCTCGCGTCGCAGCGGGGTGCCGCGGGGATCATCGAATTCGTCGGCGGACTGATGATTGCGCTGGGCTTGTTCACTAGCCCGGTGGCCTTCCTCGCCAGCGGCGAGATGGCGGTCGCGTATTTCCAGGCGCACGCGCCGCGTGGCTTCTGGCCGATCCAGAACGGCGGCGAGCTCGCGGTCCTCTATTGCTTCCTGTTCCTGTATCTGTCCGCCGTCGGATCGGGGAAGCTCAGTATCGACGCGCTGCGAAAGTAACGGGTCGAAACACCCGCCTCTCCACCTATACTTCCGGCAACGTTCTCGTCACGGGAGTTTGCCGATGCTGCGTTGCCGTCGCCTCGTTCGCCTGCTGGTTGTTGCGTCATTTCTCGTCCTTCCCGCGTTCGCTCATGCACAAATCGATACCGGCGTCATTGTCGGCCGCGTCATCGACGACAGCGGTGCTGTGCTGCCTGGCGTCACGGTCACGGCGACGCAGCAGGGCACGGGGGTTGCCGCGACGTCGGTGTCCAACGACCGCGGCGAGTTCATCTTTCCGGGTTTGCGCGTCGGCTCGTACGACGTCGCGGCGGAGCTGCAGGGCTTCAAGCGCGCGGTGCGGCAGGACGTGCGCGTCAACGTGCAGACGCGCGCGCAGGTCGATTTGCAATTGAGCGTCGGCGCATTGAACGAGCAGGTCACGGTCACCGGCCGCGCAGAGCTGCTGCAAACGCAATCCGCGGACATCGGCGCGGTCATCGAGCAGCGTCAGGTCCAGGATCTGCCCTTGCTCGGGCGGCGTTATTCGGAGCTGGCGTACCTGACGCCGGGCGTCGTTGCGGCGCCGGCCGGGATCACCAGCCGCGGCGAGGACACGTTCTTCAACGCCAACGGCAACTACGCGACGTGGAACAACTACACGCTCGACGGCGCCGACAACAACTCGTTCTCGACCAACCTGCAGGAGCGCAGTCCGCAGGTGGTCGCTCCTCCCGTCGACGCGCTGCAGGAGTTCAAGGTGCAGACGCGCACCTACTCGGCAGAGTTCGGCAAAGCCGCCGGTGCCATCATCAATGCCTCGGTGAAGCAGGGCACCAATCGTTACAGCGGCTCCGCGTTCGCGTTCTTTCGTGACGAGGCCCTGAATGCCAACACCTGGGACAACAACCGCGCCGGGCGGCCGAAGGGTCCTTTCAATCAGCTGATCGCCGGCTTCACGTTCGGCGGGCCGATTGCCCGCGGCAAGACGTTCTTCTTCGGCGACTACCAGTCGTCGCGCACCGAACGCGCGCTGACGCAGACCGCCACCGTCCCGACGGCGCGGATGAAAGCCGGCGACTTGTCCGAACTTGCCGGGACGATGACGGCGGCCAATCCCTTCGTGCGCGGCGGCTGCGTCGACGCGGCGGCGAAGGCGATCAATCGCACCTGTTTCGATCCGGTGGCGGCGCGCCTGCTCGCGTTGTTTCCATCTCCGAACGTCCCCGGCACCGGCTTTTTCAATAACAACTTCGTCTCCAACGGCATCCTCAACAACAACGTCGATCAGTTCGACATTCGCGTCGATCACCAGATTGGCGGCGGCAAGGATCACGTGTTCGCCCGCTACAGCTTCCAGAACACCGACCGGGTCGAACCGCCGGTGCTCGAGGACCCGGTGGCGTCCGGCGACTTCTCCAGCGACATTCTCAACCGCGGCCAGAGCGCGGTGGCCGGGTGGCAGCGCGTCTTCGGCGGCACGCTGTTCAACGAACTGCGCGGCTCGTTCAACAAGGTACGGTCGGACGTGATTCATCCGGCGTTCGGCATCGACGCCAACGCGGAATACGGCATCGTCGGCGTGCCCAAGGATCCGCGCTTTTTCGGCGGGCTGCCGCATATCGCGATCGCGCGCGTCCAGCGCATCGGCGGCCCGTTTTTCCGTCCGCAGTTCCAGAACTCAAAGGTGCTGCAGATTGCCGACAACCTGACATGGCAGAAGGGCAGCCACGCGCTGAAATTCGGCGCGGAGTTCCGAAGGGACCTGCTGCGCTACATTGACCTGCGATCCTTGAACGGCGAGCTGTCGTTCTCCGACGGCCGCTATACCGGCTTCGGCTTCGGCGATTTTCTGCTCGGGCTGGCCAGCGCGCAGCGATTGACGCTGTTTCATGAACCCGATCTCTACGCGAACGGGTGGCAGTTCTACGCCCAGGACAGCTGGCGCGTGCGTCCCGATGTGACGCTGAGCCTTGGCCTGCGCTACGAGATGTTCACACCGCTGATCGACAAGAACAACCTGCTGACGAATATCGATCCGGCGACGGGCCGCACGTTTACGGCGAAAAACGGCAGCGTGTTCGACCGCGCGCTGATTCATCCGGATCGCGACGACTTCGCGCCCCGATTCGGCGCGACGTGGAGCGCCACCGATCGGCTGGTGCTGCGCGGCGGCTACGGCATTTTCTATCAGCAGTTCGACCGCTACGGCAGCGAAAGCCAGCTTGGCTTGAACCTGCCACAGCTCGTTGACGCGTCGATCACCGCCAATACCGCCAACGACGCGCCGGCGTTCACCTTCGCGCAGGGCTTCACGCCGTTGACGCCGGCGACGGTGAACCCGTCGCTCGTCCAGTGGCGCATCCAGGATCCCGAGCAGGACACGCCGATCGTGCATCAATTCAGCTTCGGCCCTGAGTTTCAGTTCGCCGACAGCATGGTCGCCGCCGTCGAGTACGTCGGCAACCGCACCCGCAACGGCCGGCGGCTGCGCAACCTCAACGAAGGCATCATCAGCGGCACCACGGTGACCTTCCCGTACGCGCAATACGGCTACGGCAATGCCTACCTCGAACAGATCGTCACCAACGGACGTGCCGACTACGATGCGCTGCAGGCGCGCATGCAGCGGCGGATGAGCCGCGGGCTTGCCTACACGGTGGCCTACACGTGGAGCAAGGCGATGGGCGACTTTCTCGATCACCTGAGCGCCGGCGGCGGCGCCGTCGGCAACAATCCGGGCTCCGCATACGCGATGGAGAAGGACTACGGCCGCTTGGCGTTCGACATCCCGCACCGCCTGGTCACGAGCTTCATTTACCAGCTGCCGTTCGAAAACGCCTTCGCGCGCGACTGGTCGGTCAACGGCATCCTGACGCTGAGCGCCGGGCGGCCCTTCACCGTGACCGCGACCGATCAGGCCGGCACCGGGCCAGGGCGTCTCTCGCGCGCGAATTGCGTCGGCGATCCGGTGCCCGACGGCTGGAAACAGACGCTCGACGCGTGGATGGATCCGGCGGCATTCGCGCCAACCACGCCGCGGACCTACGGCAATTGCGCGAACAACACCGTGCGCGGCCCGGGATCGAAATCGATGAACCTGTCGGTGTTCCGATCGATCCGCTTCGGCAGCGAGCGGCGCGCCGAGTTCCGCATCGAGACGTTCAACCTGTTCAACTGGGTGAACTACGGCTTCCCGGCCGCGAACATCTCCAATCTCGGCACGTTCGGGCGTATCACCAGCAGCATCGGTGATCAGCGCGAGATTCAGTTGGCTGTGAAGTTCTATTTCTGATCAAGACGGTTGCCACGAAGGACGCGAAGGGCACGAAGGCTCGTTTTCAAAAGGCCACAGCTGCTTGGTCACCGTTAAGTCGTGGATGGTCCGTGCTGCCGTGGCCCGTTCGCGTGAGCTTTGTCGATCATGAGAACACTGTTATTCATCGCGACTGTTTTATTGGCTACGAGCGCGCTGCCTCATGGTCAATCGGTGCCTCGTCAGGACGGCGCATCGGAGACGTGGCAGAAACTGTTGAAGCTGCGGACGACGGCCAGCGTGATGCATGTGACGGCGCATCCGGATGACGAGCATGGCGGGGTATTGACGAAGTTGAGCCGCGGCGACGGTGCGCGCGTGGCGTTGCTGACGCTAAATCGCGGCGAGTCCGGCGACAACGCGATCGGGCCACAGTTGTTCGACGCGCTCGGACTGATCCGCACCGAAGAACTGCTGGTATCGGATCGCCACTACGGCGTCGACGAACAATATTTCACGACCGTGGTCGATTACGGCTTCTCGAAGCGGCTGGAAGAGGCGCTCGACAAATGGGGGCGGGAGACGGTGCTGCGCGACGTCGTGCGCGTGATCCGCATGTCGCGGTCGACCATCGTGCTGTCTCGATTCCAGGGTAACGAACGTGATGGGCACGGCAACCACCAGACCGCCGGGTTGATGGCCGTCGAGGGTTTCCGCGCGGCCGGCGATCCCAATCGTTATCCGGAGCAAATTCAGGAAGGGTTGCGGCCGTGGCAGCCAAAAAAGGTCTACATCGGCGGCGTGCGCGAGAACGAAGACTGGACGGTGCGCATCGACAGTGGGCTGTACGATCCGCGATTGGGCGACTCGTACGACAACGTGGCGAGGTACGGGCTCAGTTTCCAGCGATCGCAAACGTCCGGCAGGTTCGCGCCCACGGCAGGTCCCAACTTCGGCTATTACACGCGAGTCGGCGACAACGGTTCAACGCCGGCGGGCAATCGCCCGGCCAAGGAGTCCACGATCTTCGACGGGCTTCCGACGTCGATCGAGGCCACCATCGGCGCGACCGGCAAGGCGATCGATGAGGCGGTTGCGCGGGCGATGGCGGCTTTCACCATGCAAGAGCCGTCGAGAAGCGTCCCCGCGCTGGTCGAAGGCTTGAAGCTGACGCGGGCCGCAATGGCAAACGTCAAGGACTTCGACGCGCAGTACGTGCTGAAGATCAAAGAGCAACAATTTCAGGACGCGCTCAACTCCGCTATGGGCATGGAGCTGACCGCTGTTGCGCAGCCGGCCGGTACGCCGGAGCCGACGGGCCCCGGGGCGGCGTTCGCGCCCCCGGCGGTGATGGCAGCGCCGGTGCCAGGGCAGACGTTCGAGGTGCGGGCGCGGCTGGCGAATCGCGGCGGCGTTCCGGTGTCGATTTCCCAGCCCGCCATCGAACTTCACGGCATGCGCGGCTGGCAGGTCAACCCTGGGGCAGTGGCGGGCGGATCGGAATTGGCGCGCCATCAACAGGCCACGCTTCGCGCGACGGTGACCGTGGCCGAGGACGTCCCGCTGAGCACCAAACCATATTTCCGCCGCAATGGATTGCAGGAGAGCGTGTATACGCTGAGCGATCCCTCGCAGTTCGGCAAGCCGGCGTCGTCGCCGCCGCTGACAGCGATCGGCCGATACGTCATCGACGGCGCGGCCATCGAGATTCGCGAGACGGTTCGTCGAAGAGAAGCGAAGCTTCCGTACGGCGATGTGCTTCGCGAGGTGCGCAGCGTTCCGCGCCTCGGCGTTACGGTCACGCCCTCGCACGCAATCGTGCCGATGGGCGGAGCCGGCCGTTCGCCGGTGCAGGTGGATGTGTCGTTGTTGCACAACGCCGACGCCGCCACCTCAGGTCAAGTTGCGCTGCGTATGCCGGCGGGATGGAAGTCCGATCCTCCTTCGCATGCGTTTACGTTCGCGCGGGCGGGTGAGCGATCGTCGTACCGCTTCGCCGTGACGCCCTCATCAATCGATGTGAAGCCGTACACCGTCGAAGCCGTGGCCACCGCATCGGGCAGGGAATATCGCGAGGGCTATGAGATCATCGACCACCGCGACCTGGAGGTGCGTTACCTCTATCGGCCGTCGACGACCGAAGTGCGCGGCATCAACGTGACGACCGTTGCCGGCTTGAAAGTCGGCTATGTCATGGGCGTCGGCGATTCGGTGCCACAGGGATTGCAACAACTGGGCGCGCAGGTGACCTTGCTTGGCGAGCGCGATCTGGCGTCGGCGGATTTGTCGCAGTTCGATACCATCATGACCGGGACCCGCGCCTACGCGGTACGGGACGATCTCAAGACCTACAACTCACGCCTCCTGGACTATGTGCGCGGCGGCGGCAACATGATCGTGCTCTACAACACGCAGGAGCTGGTGCCGAATACCTTCGCGCCGTACCCCGGTGAACTGCCGCGGAGCGCGGAGGAAGTGTCGGAGGAGGATTCGCCGGTGACGATCCTCGCACCGACGCACCAGTCGTTCACCTGGCCCAACACGATCACCGCGGCGGATTTCGACGGCTGGGTCGAGCAGCGCGGCTCGAAGTTCTTCACGAAGTGGGACGCGCAATATACGCCGATGATCTCGACGTTCGACAAGGGTCAGGCGCCGCAAAGCGGCGGATGGCTGACGACGCGAGTTGGCAAGGGGACGTGGACCTACTTTGCCTACGCCTTGCACCGGCAGCTGCCCTACGGCGTCGCCGGCGCTTACCGGATCACCGCCAACCTGCTGGCGTTGAACAAGCGGCCGTGACTAGCGCCTGAACACCGCATAGGCCGCCAGCCCGCACAGCAGGAACGCGAACGAGAACACGATTCCCTCCCATGGGCCGGTGAAGAAAATGAAGATCCACAGCGCGCCGGAGAGTACCGCCGGCCACGGGTACAGCCACATCGTGAACGGCTGCGGGATGTCCGGGCGATAGCGGCGGAGCAGGATCACCGCGGCGCACTGCCAGATGAATCGCAAGAGAACCTGCACCTGGATCAGCCAGCTCACCAGCTGACCCAGGGTAAAGAAACAGAACGGAATCGACACCAGCGCAATCGTGACGAGCGACACATCCGGAAAGCGCTTGGTCGGGTGCACGTGGGCGAAGGCACGGAAGAAATCACCGTCGCGGGCGGCCGCGTAGGGGATTCTCGAGTACCCCAGGATCGTCGCGTACAGCGAGGCCGCCGCGACGAAGAGAATCAGTGCCGTCATGACGATGCCGGCGATGCGGCCCGAGGACGGATCGGTGAACGTGCGTTCGATGAAAATCGACGCGATGGTGCGCGACTCGCGGACTTCCTGCCACGGAATCATCCCGAGGATGACGATCGTCATCAGCATGTACAGCGCGGCAACGATGAACGTCGAAAGCACGATCGATCGCGGGATGGTGCGGCCGGGATCCTTGATCTCGCCGCCAATGTTGCAGACCTGGTTGTAGCCGCCGTAGCTGTACATGGCCAGCACCGACGCAGCGCCGATCGCCAGCCACAACGAGCCATCGCCGAACGCGTAGGCTTCCGGCGGAAAGTCGAACGCTTGCGCCGGTGAAAAGGCGAACAGACCGGCGACGATGACCCAGCCCACCGTCAGGACGACAACCGCGAGCATCACCACCGCGAGGCGGCCGATGTCCTCGATGTTTCGCCAGAGCAGCGCGGTTGCGACAATGCAAACCGCCGCCGCAATCAGATGATGCTGCGCGGGCGTCAGCGTCCATACGAACTGCAGGTAATCGGCAAACCCGACCGCGCCGCCGGCGACAGACAACGGGGCGATCAGGATCGTCTGGAAGATGAACAGAAACGCCATCAGTCCGCCGAGCCCGAATGGCTTGAACGCTTCGCGGAGGTACAGATACCCGCCACCGCTCCCGGGCAGCGCGGCGCCAAGCTGGGCGTAGACGAGGCCATCGGCAAGCGCCAGCACGAGGCCGGCGATCCAAGCGTAGATGACGTGCGGCCCGTTCATCGCGGCGACCATGAACGGAATTGTCAGGAAGGGTCCGACGCCCACCATCGAGATGATGTTGGTCGCAGTCGCTTGGAGGAGACCCAACGAACGATTGAGCTCGCCGCCGCTGCTGTGAGGCAGATCCGAGGATCCGCCGCCCTGCACGCCGCTCACAGCATGGCGGTGACCAGCCGCTCCGAAAGTTCTCTCGACATCACCAGCGGGTTCATCGCCAACGCGTCGATCAGGTCGTCGCGGTCGCGAGTGAGGGCCGCGTGGATCGTGGCGCGTTCGTACTCCTTGACCGTCGCAATCAGCGCGCGCGCGTGTTGCGGAACCGGAGCGACCGGTTGCGGGTGCGCTCCGCTCGCATCGACCCGACAGGGCACTTCCACGATATCCTCGTCCTCCAGAAACGGCAGCGTGCCCTTGTTCGCGACGTCGAGCGGGATGATCGCACCCTGGTTCTTGACGATCGCGCGGATCGTGAACAGCGCGATTTTGTCGTAGCCGGAGAGCTCCGCCCAATCGGGCTTGATGCGTGGTGTCGTGCTGCCGCTCTCGAGCTCCATGTAACTGCGGTCGCGATCCGACAGATAGCGCTGATATCGTGGCACCAGATCGGCGGTGCTGGCCGTCTGCAAATCGTCGAAGAGCGCCGTGGTCAGCCGTGCAACCGTCTGCCCCCGACTCGACCCCGCCTTTTTCAGGTTTGCCAGCGCGACCTCCGGACGGTAGTAGTAGAAAAGGTATTCGGTCGGCAGCAGCTTGAGCGCGCGCAGCCGCTCGGGTTCGAACAACGGCGACCGGTACGCCGATCGCAGCGCGTCGTCGTTGTCCCAGATGCGATGCAGCTGGCCCTCGCCCTCGAGCAGTACGTCGCGCAACCAGCCGAGGTGATTCAGTCCGAAGTAGTCATAGCTGCAGACGCTGGCTGGAAGCCCGAGCGCATGCGCGGCATCCTCGAACATTTCGAGCGGCGTGTCGCAAATGCCGATCAGGCGCGCGTCGGTTTCCTGGTGGACGGCCTGCGTAATGATGCTGACCGGGTTGGTGAAATTCACCATCCACGCTCTGGGAGCGAGCCGCGACACCATCCGGCCGTATTCGATGAGGGGCGGGATCGATCGCACTGCCATCGCAAAGCCGGCCGGGCCGACTGTTTCCTGACCGACGATGTCATGGGCGACGGCGATGCGCTCATCGGCGGCGCGCCGGTCGATGCCGCCGACGCGGATGCTGGTGATGACGAACGACGCGTCTTCGATGGCCGCTTCCGGAGTCGCCGCGGTGGTGACGGCGGCGCCGCCGCCGACCATTTCCCGCGCCAGGGCACCGATGATCTGTTGCCGGTCCTGGTCGATGTCGTAGAGGGCGATCTCAGAGACGCCGACATCTGAGCGTGCGAGTCCGGCGGCCAGCAGCGGCACGCGAACGCCGGCGCCGCCGATGATCGCGATTTTCAAAGGCCACCCGGCCGTTTCGTGGACTCTGCTCCGACCGTGTTGCCGGCGGCGAGGCATTGCTTCGGCGTCTTGCCCTGCATCCACGCGACAAGGAAGCCGGCATTGAACGAATCGCCCGCGCCGGTCGTATCGACGGCCTGCACCTTGCGGCCGGGAACGTGAATGTCGCGGTCCGGCGCGAGCCACATCGCGCCGTCCGGCCCGAGCTTCACGATCACGATTGTCTTGCGTTGCCGCCACTGCGGGAGGGCGTCCTCGAGCAGCTCGGTGCCGGTGTACAGCCGCGCCTCGGTCTCGTTGATGAACAGAAAATCGAGCGCATCGATCAGGTCGAACAACCCGCGGTCGTTCGACAGCGGCTCGTTCCAGCCGAAATCCCACGAGGTAGTGATCTGCCGTGCGCGCAGAATCTCGACGAGGCGTGTCCATTGCGAGCAGTCATGAGGAAAGAAGGAGAAGTGCACGTGCAAGCGACGCCCTCTGGCCTGGGGACTCTGACTGAAGAACTTCGCGAGCCGCTGCTCGAGCCGTGCGTTGACGCCGTTGTAGGTGACGAAGGCGCGATCGTGTCCTGCCGACAGCGCCGCCGTAATCGCATGCGGCTCGTCCGGCTTGCGCAGGTTGGTAATCGCGACGTGCTCCTGCTTGAGCGCACGAATCGCATGGTCGCCAAGCGCGCTGACGAGGTGCGTGTGCATGCCAAGCCGCGCTGCCTTGACGGCGGTGATGACGGCGCCGCCGCCGACGGTGGCATGGAAGTGGTCGGTCTTGACCTCTTCGCCGAGCTCCGGTAGGCGCTCGAGGCCGACGAAGATCAGATCTTCAAACGCCTCGCCGGCGCACATCAAGGTTTGCCGAGCCGGCGTTCGAACTGTACGTTTCCGTTTCACGACGTTTTCCTGATCGGGCGGGCGATCCAGGGGGGATCGATGCCGTCGTCGTCGTGCGTGAACGACCTTCGGTAATCAGCGGCCATGTTGCGACACGGGACGATACGGGCAGCGCAGAACACCGGGATAGTTTATGCGAGCGTGGTCGGCGGTTCACGGCCGCCGTGACGGCGACTCGGAAAAGGAGGCGGGCCGGACGACCCGCCTCACGCGTGGCGACGAGCTATCGCGCTTGAGCGGCCATGCGCTCCTGGCGCGCGCGGGTCAGATGCGGGACGATGCCGACCATCCGCTCGATCAGGAACAACTGAGCGCGATGATGCATCTCGTGTTCCTTGATGCCAAGCAGCATTTCGAACGTCGACTTGGTGGCCATCGGCGTGCCAATCGGCTGCGCCAGCTGTGCTTCGCTGAGCGACTCGAGCTGTGACGCGAACGTTTCGCCATTCTTCTTCAGCGCATCGATGATCTGCGCTTTGGACGTCAGGCTCTTGGCCTGGCCGCCAAGTTCGCCCATCCAGCGGCCGAAGTCCTCCATCGAGACGTTGGTTTTCTTCTCGTTGAAGAAGCACTGCTGTGCCCAGTGCGGCGTGGTGGCCAGGTGCGCGAGCAATTCGGCGACGCTCATCGTGTCGGGCGCGGCTCGAAAGCCGTACTTGTCCTCTGGAATGTCCTCGGCCACTTGGATGGTGTTGCGGCGGACGGTGCGGAAGCTTTCGGCAAGTTCTTTGGCGCCGTAGTAAGTCATAGATGTGATCTCCTGTGAGGCGGCGTGAGGAGCCGCTACAACCGGAATGAGATGCCGCAGACAGTCGCAGGATACGCGACCAGGGATATCTTAGTGCATGTCCCGCGCGCGCATCGTCGCCATCTGGTGGGTGGCGTGCCTGTTGTGGAGCGCCGGGTGGCTGTTTCTGAAAATCGGGCTGGCCGATCTGCCTCCGATTACGTTTGCCGCATTACGACTCGCACTCGCGTTCGTCGTGTTGAGCGCGGTCGTAACGGCCCGGGACGAATGGCGAACGCTGCATCGTCGCGACGTTCCGGTCATCGCCATCAGCGGCCTGCTGTTGCTGGGCGTCAATTACGCGCTGACGTTCTGGGGTGCCCAGTACCTGCCGTCCGCATTGACGTCCGTGCTGCAGGCGACCTCGCCGGTCTTCGGATTTCTCGTCGGCGTGACGACCGGAGCCGAGCGCTTTTCGCTGGCGCGAGGCTTGGCGTTGCCACTCGGCGTTGTCGGGGTGGCGCTGGTGTCGCGCGGCCAGTTTGCGGGCGGATCGCCGGCTGGGTGGGGAAGCGCCGCTGTCATTGGCGGCGCGGCGTGTGCGGCGGTCGCTTACGCGATCGTCAAGCGGCGAACCACGCACGTGGCGCCCACCGTCATGGTGACATCCCAGACGTTATGCGCGATGGTGCCCTTGATGATCGCCGGGGTGGCACTCGACGGTAATCCTCTGCAGCATTCGTGGACGCCGCGAGCCATTATGGCGCTGCTGTATCTCGCGATTGCGAGCTCCGTGGTTGCATTCTGGCTGAATTACTGGCTGCTGAAGCGGATGTCGGCAACCAGCGTGCTGTCAATGGCGCTGGTGCAGCCGTTGATCGCCGCGGTGCTCGGCGCGATCGTGCTCGGTGAACGATTGGGGTTGCTGGCGGCGGCCGGCGGCGTTTGCATCTTGATCAGCGCGGCGATCATTCTCCAGCGGGATTGACGGTCGGGCTGACCGAGAGTTCAGTCTGCACTTCAGCGCCGACCCGCCCGCTACATTCGTAATAGCGGCATGCCCTCGAATGCCATCCACAGCATTCCACCCATCAGGGCAAGCCACGCGAGGCTCACCGCGAGAACGACGTTGCGAGGCGTCGAGCCAGGTATTCGTCGGCTGTCGAGCCATAGGCCGAGCAGCGGCAACGCCTGCAGCGCGTGCAGGCCGACAAAATGCGCGATGCGAAGATCGCCGGCGGTCGTCGACCAATTGACGAACGGCAACCCGGGGCCGCCATCCGGAGCGCCGACCGTATGCGCGTTATTGGCGACAATCACGAAGCCCTGCCACGAGCCGATGATGAAAATCAGCACGCCCGTGCGTATGCCCCACAGGTAGCCGGCATACTGCTGCGGCGTGTCGGTGCGCAGGATCGACAGAAACAGCATCATCACGAGCGTGTTGTAAATGATGACCAGTCCCATCAGGCCGAACACGAGACCGTCGAACGGAGTGGACACGTTGAAATGCGAGGTCGTCCCGCGCGCGGCCTGCAGAACGATGAAGAAGTTCTCGATCAACATCGCCAGCGCAATTGAATAGCGGACGATGCGGCGCCGCCAGATCGCTTCCTTGGTGTCCTCCATGAACCAGCCGATCGACCAGAGGAAGATGGTGCTGGAGATCAGGAACTTCATCGGCTTGATCCACGGGTTGATGCCGAGAATCTGCCGGCTGTCGACGAGCGCCAGCAGGCCGACGATGACGAGGGCGACGAGGTGCAGGGCACCGACCCCGAACAGGATCGGTTCGCGGCGGCGCAGCTCCCGGATCACGCGGCCTCGATCGTCAGCCGCTTGGTCTTCGCGGTGCGGATGGCGAAGTAGAACAGCAGTCCGATCGGCCCGAGCATGAACGTCATGAGCAGGCAGGGGATGACCACGAGGTGAGGGATCTCGCGGCGTTGCGCGTCGCGGACTTCCCACGCGCCGACGAACAGATCGAAGCAGAGATAGTGAATCCAGCCGGCCAGCAGCAGCTCGCGACATCGGCGAGGGATCCGAAGCCGCCGTCGGCGCTCTGCAGATGCATCGCGATGAGATATAGATACAGCCCAGCCAGCAGCAACGGCGCGACGATCGCGGAGATGATTTGGGTGAACGGTTGCCGGGGAACAACGGCCAGCATCAACCAGCCGGCGATCGCGATCATGGTGGCGACCGAGAACATGCGCTCGAGGTCCATGGCCGGATTGTAGCCGGGAGCCAGGAGCCGGAAGCCCGCAACGGCAATGGTTGGTGCCTGACACCAATCGTGCCGCGGGCAATGGGTGGTGCCTGACACCAATCGTGCCGCGGGCAATGGTTGGTGCCTGACACCAATCGTGGTCGAGCTGGGTGGATCGGGAGGCGGGAACCGGCGGGGCCGGTTCCGCGGACTCCGACGACTACTGTTGCGCGCTGGTGTTCGTGGTGACGCCGCCGGTGCCAGGCAGCGCCGCGCCGTAGTAGATGGCGTTGAACAAGAACTTGAACGTGCCGTGGGGCTGGGCGCGGAAAGTAATCTCCGGTCCGAGCAGGAAGACCTTCCCCTTTCCGACGGCGGCTTCCGCTGCCGCAACGCCGTCCAGCAGATAGTGCTGGCCCCACGCCCATCCGGAGCGCAGCGACTGCTTGGTGTCGAACCACGCGACCGGACGCACGCGGTTGATCGCGGCGCTGGGGCTGAGGCGCATCACCGGGCTGTTGTCGAACATGACGTCAACGGTCTTTTCGAATCCGTAGGCGAGCGGATGGGTGTTGTCGACGGCAACCTGCAGGATCGATCCGGGAATGTAGTACTTGTCGCGCGGCAGCGCGCGCTCGGCGCCGTTGACGGTCTCGGTCAGATGGTCGGCAATCGGCAGGCCGAGGTGATGACCCAGCACCGCGGAGCCGCCGTATGCGACGATCGCGCCGCCCTCCTCGGCAAACTTCCTGAGCTGCGGGACGGTCTTGTCGATCGTGACGCGGCCGAGATGCGCGCGGTATTCGGCAGGGACGTCCTCCGGGTTCGGTTGACGTCCGCCCCCGAAACCACCGCCGCCTCCCGCGTTCTCCGGAATGCCGCCATCCGGGAAGATCAGCACGTCGAACTTTGCTTTCAGGTTGCCCGCGTCAAGGGTTTGCGGGAAGACGCGCTCGAAGTCGAACTCGAATTGTTCGAGCAGCCAGCGCGTCCAGCCAGACGGCATCGAGCCGCCATACATATCCCACAAGCCGATGCGCGGTCTGGTCAGTCGATGCGTTGGGCCGTTTGGCCGCTGCGTGACCGCCGTGAAGTTGAGGCCGAGCTCCGCCGCCGCCTTGTCGAGGGTAGCTTTCGTCGAGGGCTTTGCGCTGACGAAAACCGCGCCGGTGCCGTCGGCGCTCTGCCACGAACGGTCGGCGACGAAAAACACCTCCTCGTTCGCCTTCAGCAGGCGGTTGATCGCGATGAACGCGTCATTCTGATGATGCGACACGACATAGCCCACCGCCCCGGGCGCATCGGTGACGCGGCCGGGCGCCGGCTTCTGCAGGCCTGTCACCCTTTCGAACGGACCATCGAAGCCGTCGAGTATCCGATCGAACTTGACGCCCATCTGGTAGGCAAGCGTCCAGCCAGCGTTATCGTAAGGCGGGATCGGCGGTCCTCCTGGATATTGAAAGTCGTTTGGATGATCCTGCGGCTCGAACATATCGAGCACGTGCGGGCGGAACGCCTGCGCCGTCCTGACCACCCATGATCCAGCCGGATACTGCTTGCCGCCGGCGCTAAACGCGGCGGTCGCGCGATGGATGGCGATGCCATTCTTGATCAGGGCGTTGATGAACTTGGTCGCCGTCAGGAAGTCCGGTTGGTTCGCGGGCAGCACGTAGCCGCGCGGATCGCGCCATTCCGGCTTGTGCGCGAGCTTTTCGTACTGCGCAACGGGAACGGTGTTGCGCGCGAACCCTCCGGTCGCCATCCGCGGATCTCCGGCATCGACCTTCTGCGTGCGCGCAATCTCATCCTTCATCGCCTGGAGACGCCGCGGATACATCGTCCAGGTGTCCTTGGACCCCTTGGCGATGCTGTCGCGGCCCATCTGATAGATGTTGAAGAGAAAAATCTCGCGATTGCGCGAGGCGACATCGAGGACCGCCCAGTTCGCGGTGATCGAGTAGTCGACCGACTGCCGGAAGTGCCACTTCTGCGGCTGAATGGGATACGGGAGGTCGGCGCTGGCGATCTGTCGATCCGGCACGAACGCCACTTCCATCGGCGTCGGGTGGCCGATGGTTTCCGTCAGCAGGCCGATCATGTTGTGGAAGTACGGCGAGGTGCGCAGCCCGCCGTTCCACCACGTCGAATAATTCGCGCCGCGCCGCATCGTGGCGCCGGGCTTGTTCTCCGCGACGAAGCGGTTGTGCATGGCGGAGCCGACGACGTCGAGGCCGGTGATGATCAGCGGGTGGTAGTTGTAGTTCGCCGGATCGCGGAAGGGGGGCGCGAACAGGATCGTGCCGGTCGGCCCGGTCTGATGATGGTTGTAGATAATCTGCGGGAACCACTCGTGGTACAGCTGTGTGTTGATGTTGATCGATTCCGGCTGCGCCGACATATAGAAGTCGCGGTTGTTGTCGTGGCCGATGTACTTCTGATAGAGACGCGGCAGGTTTGCCGTCTCGCGCTTGGCCGGATCGGAGTTGCGCATGTACCAGTCGGAGACCAGCTCCATGCCGTCCGGGTTGACGTGCGCGGCCAGGATGATGACGTCGCGCAGGAAGCGCTGGTTCTCCGCGTCGTTCTTGCTGACCAGCTGATAGATCGTTTCGATCAGCTGCTGGGCGCCGAGCACCTCGTTCGCATGCAGGCCGCCGTCGATCCACACCACCGCCTTGCCGTCACGCGCCAGCGTCCGTGCCTGTTCGTCGGTGAGACCCTCCGCCAGCGCCAGACGTCGCGAGATGTCCTTGTATTTCGACAGGTTCCGGTGGTTCTCCGTCGACGTGATAATCGCCATCAACTGGTCGCGGCCCTCGGCGGTCTTGCCGATCGACTGAACCGTCATCCGATCGGATTCCGCATCGAGCTTCTTCACGTACTCGGCGAACTTCGTGTAGTTCGGCAGCACGTAGTCGGCGCCGATGTCGTGGCCGAAAAATTGTTTGGGCGACGTGACTTTAGGCGCCGTCGTCTGGGCGGACGGCGCGATCGACAACGCCAGCATGGCGACGGAGACAACGAGGGCGAACGAGCGGTTCTTCGACTGCATCCGCCGAGTATACGAGACCGGCAATTCGGAACTGGCGCGCTTTTTTGCGAGCCGCCGTAACTGCGTTCGCAGGCCCTAAGAGAAAGTTCGGGCTATTTGCAAAAGTTTGTCATCATCGCCGCGCCTGGCAATGAGTTGCAGGCCGACCGGGAAGCGGCCGGCTCGGACCGGGATTGACACGGCGGGGGTGCCGGCGGCGTTGAAGGGCCACGTATTTCGGAGGATCTTCATGCCGTCGATCCGGCCTCCGATCAGCGGTGCCGTCACCGGCACGGTCGGGGTGATGATTACATCGACAGAATCAAACAGCCGGTCGACGGCCGCCTGATACTCCTTCAATGCGCCGAGCGCTTCCTCGTACTGCGCAACCGACGGACGTGGCGTTGCGAAGAATCCCGCCATCGATTTCGAAAACGAACCCGGATTCGTGCGCCAGTCGGCGCCAAACCGGCCCCACATTTCGAAGGCGAAGATCGGATCGAACATGCGACGCATCGCGGCCGCAGACACCGGAACTTCGATCTCCTGGCCTGACGCGGTCACCGAATTCAGAGCGGAGGTCACGGCGGGATCGAGTTCGTCGAAGAAATACTTTCGCGCGACACCTATGCGCGTCGTCGCCAGCGTGTCGCGCGACAGCCCCGACATGATCTGAGCATCTTCAACCGTGCGTGTCAGGAAACCGACGTGATCGAACGTGGGCGATGCGGCAATCAGGCCGCGCGTGCTGAAGCGGCCATGCGTAGGTTTGAAGCCGACGCAGCCGCAGAACGCGGCCGGGATGCGGACACTGCCGCCGGTATCGCTGCCCGTCGCGGCCGCGCAGAGATGCGCGACGACTGCCGCCGCGGAACCGCCGCTGGATCCTCCGGCGATGCGCTGCGGATCGACCGGATTCCGCGTCGTGCCGGTGAACGGATTGATCGTCGTGACGCCGCCCCCGAGCTCGTGGGTGTTGGTCTTGCCGAGCAGCACCGCGCCGGCGTTCGCGAGCTGATCGACGATGGCCGCGCTGTGCTCGGGAATGTGATCTTCGAACAGCAGGGAACCCGCCGTTGTCTTCACGCCTTTCGTTTCAAACAGATCCTTGTGCGCAATCGGGATGCCCCACATCGCACCGCGCGGCTCGCGCAGAGCGCGCGCGTCGGTGCGCGCCAAATCCTCGGTCACCGTGACGTAGGCGTTGAGCGCAGGATTCAATTTGGCAATGCGCGCCAGGTAGGCGTTGGTCAGTTGCAGGGGGGTGATGGCGCGTGCGGCGAGTCGCTTGGCGGCCTCGGCGATCGACAGCGACGTCAGATCGACGGCCTGCGCGCGCAGCGAACGGGCAACGACGAATGGCGCGCCAAGCAAGGCGGCCAGAACTTCCCGACGATCCATCCGGCCGAATTGTAACGGGGGGCGACGCCAGTACTGCCAAAATGGTGGGAATCTCCGCCATGTTGACCGCTCCTTACGGCTCCTGGCCGTCGCCGTTATCCGCTGCGCGGGTCACCGCCGGCACTCTCAGGTTGGATCACATCCACCTCGACGACGGCGACGTCTACTGGCTCGAGGGACGGGCATCCGAAGGCGGCCGCACCGTCATCGTCCGGCGCACCGCGGCGCGCGAAATTCTCGACATCACACCTGAGGGCTTCAACGTCCGCTCGCGCGTCCATGAGTACGGCGGCGGAGCGTACACGGTCCACGGCGGCACGGTGTTCTTCTCGAACTTCGCCGATCAGCGACTGTATCAACAGGAGCGCGGCAAGGCGCCACTGCCGATCACGGAACCCGGCGCGAGTTACGCCGATTTCCGGATGGATGCGTTGCGGTCGCGGCTGATTGGCGTGCGCGAGCAGAACGGCGACAACGCGATTGTGTCGATTCCCGGCGACGTGCTCGTCGAAGGTGCGGACTTCTATTCCGATCCGATCGTCAGCGCCGATGGCCGGTTCCTGGCGTGGCTCGAGTGGCGGCACCCCAACATGCCATGGGACGGCACCGAGTTGTGGGTGGCGATGTTCAAGCCCGACGGATCGATCGGCGCCCGCGAACACGTCGCGGGCGGCCGCAGCGAGTCGATCTTCCAGCCCGAATGGGCACCGGACGGCCGGTTATATTTCGTATCCGATCGAACCGGCTGGTGGAACCTGTATCGCTGGGATGGCGTCCGTGCCGAAGCCGTGCGGCCGATGGAAGCCGAGTTCGGCAAGCCGCAATGGACGTTCAGCATGGTGACCTACGCGTTTGTCGATCGGCAGTACATCGCGGCCACCTACTCCGAAGGCGGGCGTTGGAAGCTCGGCATGATCAATGTCGAGACCAAGAGCTTCGAACACGTGCCGCTCCCGGTGCAGCCGCTCGAGTCGATCACAGCCGCGGCGGGCACCAACGGCTCGGAGATTTACTTCATTGGCGGTTCGCCGACACAGCCTCCCGCAATCATGCGCCTCAACGAAGTGATTCGCGCTTCGGCGGGCGATCCGATTCCGCCCGAGTGGATATCGATCGCCGAACCGTTGACGTATCGAGTTGGCGATCGCGACGTCCATGCGTTCTACTACGCGCCGAGGAATCCGGACGTTGAGGCGCCTGCCGGCGAGGCGCCGCCGCTGATTGTGATTACGCACGGCGGACCGACGGGCGCGACCACCGATGTCCTCGATCCGAAGATTCAGTTCTGGACCAGTCGGGGCTTCGCGGTGCTCGATGTCAATTACAGCGGCAGCACGGGTTACGGCCGCCCGTATCGCGACCGTTTGAAAGGCCAATGGGGTATCGTCGACGTCGAGGACTGCGTTGGCGGTGCGGAAGCGATGGTCCGCCTGGGGAAGGCGGACCCGGAGCGCCTGATCATTCGCGGCGGCAGCGCGGGCGGCTACACGACGCTGGCGGCGCTGACCTTTCACGACACGTTCAAGGCCGGCGCAAGCTATTACGGCATCAGCGACCTCGAGGTGCTGCAGCAGGACACCCACAAGTTCGAGTCGCGCTACAACGATTCGCTGATTGGCCCGTATCCAGACGCGCGCGAGACCTACGTTGAGCGATCGCCGATTCACTTCACGGATCGCCTGTCGTGTCCGATCATCCTGTTCCAGGGGCTCGACGACAAAGTCGTGCCGCCCAATCAATCCGAGATGATGGCCGAAGCGGTCCGCAAGAAGGGCATCAAGGTGAAGTACGTGACGTTCGAAGGCGAGCAGCATGGCTTCCGCAAAGCCGAGAACATCATCCGCTCGCTCGAGGAAGAGCTCGCGTTCTATCGCGATGTTTTCGGTATGATCGACGCGTGATCGTCAAGAGGTTGTTCGAACCGCTGATCGCGCAAAACAGCTATCTGATTGGCTGTGCAGCCGCCGGCGAAGCGATCGTCATCGATCCCAATCGCAACCTGCAGCAATATGTCGACGCCGCCGCGGCGGCGGGCCTTCGCATCACGCATGTGACGGAGACGCACATTCACGCGGACTTCGCCTCCGGGGCGCGCGAGCTGGCGCACCGGACCGGTGCCACGCTGTGTCTCTCTGACGAAGGCGACCAGGACTGGAAGTATCGATTCGACTACGACCGCCCGTTGAAGCACGGCGATCGCATCACGCTTGGCAACGTTACGATCGAGGTGCTGCACACGCCGGGACACACCCCCGAACACCTCACCTTTCTGGTCACCGACGGAGCGGCCGCCGATCGAGCGATTGCCGCGGTCACCGGCGACTTCGTCTTCGTCGGCGATGTCGGACGTCCGGACCTCCTCGAGAAGGCGGCAAAGCAGGCGGGGACGATGGCGGCGAGTGCGAAGACGTTGTGGAGAAGCCTCCAGGAGTTCGCGAAGCAGCCGGACTGGCTGCAGATCTGGCCCGGCCACGGGGCCGGATCGTCCTGCGGCAAGGGCATCAGCGCCGTGCCGCACAGCACCATGGGCTACGAACGGCTGTTCAACTGGGCTTTCCACGTGAAGTCGGAAGCCGAATTCGTCGAGCAGGTCCTCACCGGGCAGCCCGATCCGCCGCCGTATTTCGCGGTGATGAAACAGGTCAACAAGGCGCAGCGACCAGCGGCTGATGATCCACGATCTCCTGATCGCGCTGCTGACAACGTCGGCCAGCCCACGCTAGAGGAGGTACTGGCCGGCGGTCACCTCGTCGTGGACACACGATCGGCGGAACAGTTCGCCGCGAGCCATCGACACGGCGCTCTCAACATTCCGCTCAATGGTTCATTCGTCACGTGGGCAGGCTGGCTGGTTCCGTACGATCGTCCCTTTTACCTGATTACCGATCGCCTGGACGACGTGCGGCGCGCGCTGGCATTGATTGGTCTCGATCGCATCGCCGGTCACTTTTCTGAATTTTCAGGCCGGGGCGGCGAATCGATTCCGCAGATTGACGCCGAGGAATT
>DASPNQ010000085.1:0-8764 GCA_035626435.1 Vicinamibacterales bacterium | reverse complement strand
ATCATGCAAATCTGCTTGAAGATCTGCGGCGACTGCGGCAGCGCGTAAAACTCCCCCGGGTGCACGCGCGCCGGCACCAGGAAGTCGCGGGCGCCTTCGGGGGTCGACTTGGTCAGGATCGGCGTCTCGATCTCGTAAAATCCCTGCTCGTCGAAGTACTTGCGCAACGCCATCGTGATGCGGTGCCGCAACCCGATGTTGCGTTGCAGCTGCGGCCGGCGGAGATCCAGATAGCGGTACTTGAGCCGCGTCTCCTCCGAAACGTTCTGGTCTTCGGCAATCGAAAACGGCGGCGTCCTCGCTTCGTTGAGCAGGCGCACCTCTTTGGCGCGCACCTCGACTTCGCCGGTCGGCAAATCCTGGTTGACCGTCGCCGCCGACCGCCGCTCGACATCACCAATGACCGCGATCACGAACTCGGAGCGCAGCCGCTTGGCCCGCTCGAGCAGCGCCTCGTCGCCTTCGACGACGACCTGCGTCACGCCGTGCCGATCGCGGATGTCGAGGAACAGCAGCGAGCCCATGTCGCGCACGCGATGGACCCAGCCGAGCAGGACGACATGCTGCCCTACGTCATCGGGACGAAGGGCGCCACACGTATGAGTTCGAGCGAGCGTGCCTAACTGTTCCGCCATACGGTTCTACGATCGTCCTGACTGTTCGACCAGCGCGCGGTGGACGTCACTGCGCGGCACCGAGAGCTGCTGGCCGGTCTGCATATTCTTGACCGTGACGGTGTGATGCGCCAGTTCGTCCGCACCGATGACTGCCACGAATGGGATGCCGCGCGCCGCCGCATACTTGAACTGGCGATCGCCGACTTTCTTGCCGTCGCCCGCCGGCGACTCCGGATAGAGCTCGACGCGCAGTCCCGCTCGGCGCAGCTCGGTGGCAAACTCGAGATACAACTCCGAGCGATCCGCGAACCATTGCACCACCATCACATCGGCCGGCGCCGACACCACGGATGCGGGAAACATCTGCCGCTCGCCCATCACCACCAGAATGCGTTCGAGGCCGAGCGAAATGCCGCTCGCCGGAATCTGTTCGCCGGAAAACATGCCGATCAGGTTGTCGTAGCGACCGCCGCCGCCCAGACTGCCCGCCAAATCCGCCACGCGAATTTCGAAAATCGGTCCCGTGTAGTACGACAGCCCGCGCGCCAGGCTGCGATCGAGCACCAGGTGCGGCCCGGCGCTCGTTGACGCGCATAACTTGAAAATCTGCCGCAGCTCCTCGATCGCGGACTTGCCGTCCTCGTTCAGCACCAGCGTCTGCTGCTGCATCCAGACATCGAGGTCGGACGGCGGCTGGCTATTCAGCTGCTCGAGCAGCGTGCCGGCAACCGCCTCGCTCAGGCCCTTGTCGCCCAGTTCCTTCCGTACGCCGTCGACGCCAATCTTGTCCGCTTTATCCATCGTCACCAGCGCCGCGCCGTGCAGCTCGCTCGGCACGCCCGCGTGCGCGAGCACCGCATTGAGCAGCTTGCGGTGATTGACGACGATGCTGAAATCGGTGAATCCGAGAGCAATGAAGACATCGGCGGCAGCCGACAGCAGCTCGGCTTCGACCGTCATCGAGGTCGAGCCAATCGCATCGACATCGCACTGGTAAAACTCGCGGAAGCGACCCTTCTGCGGCCGATCGGCGCGCCACACCGGCTGCACCTGGTAGCGTTTGAAAAATTTCGGTAGCTTGCTGCGGTACTCGGCGATGACGCGCGCCAGCGGTACCGTCAGGTCGTAGCGGAGCGCGAGATCCGCCTGGCCGGTCTCGGCGCCCTCACCGCGTTTCAAAATCTTGAAGATCAGACGGTCGCCTTCTTCGCCGTACTTGCCCAGCAGCGTCTCGAGGTTCTCGACCGACGGCGTTTCGAGCGGTTCGAATCCGTACTGCTGATAGACGCGGGCAATTACGCCGATCACGAACTGACGGCGCCGCACGTCTTCCGGCAGGAAGTCGCGCATCCCGCGGGCGGGTCCGGTGTTCACTTCGTGTAGTCCAGGCGATAGCCGACGTAGTTGTCCGAGTACCAGCGAATCTCGGCGATCTCGAAATCGGTCAGCTCGCGCTTCACCTTGCCCGGTCGCCCCATCACCAGCGAGCGCGCCGGGATCCGCGTCCCCTCCGTCAGCAGGCTGCCCGCGGCAATCACGCAATCCGATTCGATTTGCACGCCGTTGAGCAACACCGCGCCCATCCCGATCAGCACGCGGTCGTTGACGACGGCGCCGTGCACCACCGCTGAGTGCCCGACCGTCACCTCGTCGCCGATGATCGTTGGATGCGTATCGCGCATCACGTGGATCATCGTCAGATCCTGAATGTTGGTGCGCGCGCCAATGCGGATGCGGTTGACGTCGCCGCGGATCACGACGTTCATCCACACCGACGATTCGCGGCCGATGTGGACGTCGCCGATCACTTGCGCGCTGTCGTCGACGTAGGCCGAGGCGTCGACGGTCGGCGTGATGCCTTTGAACGCCCGAATCATATCTTCGGCAGGGTGACGCCGCGCTGGGCCTGGTATTTGCCCTTCTTGTCCTTGTAGGAGATCTCGCAGGGCTCGTCACTCTGGAAGAACAGCACCTGCGCGATGCCTTCGTTGGCGTAGATCTTCGCGGGCAGCGGCGTCGTGTTCGAAATCTCGATGGTGACGTGGCCTTCCCACTCGGGCTCGAACGGAGTCACGTTGACGATAATGCCGCAGCGCGCGTAGGTGGACTTGCCGAGACAGACCGTCAGCACGTCGCGCGGGATGCGGAAGTACTCGACGGTCGACGCCAGCGCGAACGAATTCGGCGGCACGATGCAGCAATCCGCCTTGATGTCCACGAACGATTGCGGGTCGAAGTTCTTCGGATCCACCACCGTGTTGTAAACGTTGGTGAACACCTTGAACTCGTTGCCGACGCGGCAGTCGTAGCCGTACGACGACACGCCGTAAGACACCACGCCCTGGCGCACCTGACGATCCTCGAACGGCTCGATCATGCCGTGCTCGAGCGCCATCTTGCGGATCCACCTGTCGGACTTGATCGCCAATCCATCTCCGATCGTTCAACGGATGTTCTACGGACGTTCTACGAAGGTTCTACGAGCGTTCTACGATGGTTCTACGTACGTAGCACGTACGTAGCACGTACTTAGAACCATCGTAGAACCCCCGTAGAACCCTATAACTCCATCCCTCTAAAAAAGTACCCGAGCTCGAAGGCGGCGGTCTCCGGCGCGTCCGAGCCGTGCGTGGCGTTGTTGTCGATCGACGCGCCGAACTCCTTGCGCAGCGTGCCGGGTTCGGCTTTGGCCGGGTCGGTCGCGCCCATCAGGTCGCGCCACTTCTTGATCGCGCCGTCGGCTTCCAGCGCCATCACGATGCACGGGCCGGAAGACATGAAGTCCGTCAGGCCGCCAAAGAACGGCCGCGCCTTGTGGACGTAATAAAAGCCCTCGGCGTCCTTCTTCGACATGTGGATCATCCGCAGCCCGCGAATCGTGAAACCCGCCGCTTCGATGCGCGCGAGGATCTGGCCGGCCGCCCGGTTGCGGACGGCATCCGGTTTGATGATGGCAAACGTTCGTTCCATATCCGATCAATTGTAGCCGATGGCTCAGCTATCGAGGGAGTTCTCTCGCGGGATAGCACCCCAGCACCTTGAGGAATACGGTCCGCTCGGCCAGGCCGGCCAGCGCCGCCTGCATGCGCGGCGACGCGATGTGCCCCTCGACGTCGATGTAGAACACGTACTCCCATGGCGTTCCCGGCCGCGGCCGCGATTCGAGCTTGGTGACGTTCAGCCCTTCGTCCGCGATGACGTTGAGGCATCGCACCAAGGCGCCGTGCTCATGGCGTGTCGATAACACCATCGACACCTTTGCCGCGATCCGCGGATCGCACTCCGCCGGTGTGGCAGCGACCACGACAAACCGGGTGTAGTTGACCGGCTGATTCGCGATATCCCGTCGCAGCACGTGCAACCCGAAGTGCGCGCCGGCCTCCTCGCTGGCAATCGCCGCTTCGTGAGGGTTGCCCAGCGTCTTGACATGCTGCGCCGCCAGCGCGGTGTTGGCGGCGCTGACACCCTCGCAGTCGGTCAGCGATGACAGAAATTCACTGCACTGCGACAGGGCCTGGGGGTGCGAGTGAATGCGCCGCATTGACGCGATCGGTACGTCCGCGACTCCGAGCAGGCAATGGCGGACGTCGACAATTTCTTCGCCCACCAGCGACAGATTGAACCGCAGTAGCAGATCGTAGGACTCGTAGACCGAGCCGGCCGTGGTGTTTTCGATTGGCAGCATGGCACGCTCGACGTGCCCTTCGAGCACCGCTTCGAGCATCTGCCGAAAGCTGGCGTAGGCCTTGAAGGCAACCGGGCGCTGCGCGACGGCGAAATGCTGCAAGGCTGCCTGATGTCCGTACGCGCCTTCGGTTCCCTGAAAGCCGACTCGAATCTCCTGCTGGGCGTCGCCCTCGGTCGCGTTCAGCGCGTCCTGCTGGCGGCGGACCGAGTCATCGAGAATCTCCCTGAAGATGCGGCGGACGAACGCGGGATCGAGGCCAAGCCGCTCGCCGAACTGCGATCGATGCTGCAGCAGCGCGGTTTCGCGGTCGGTGTCACGCACCGGCCCCTCGCCCGCGGCCTTCACCTGCGCAATCTCCCGCGCCAGCCTCGCGCGCTCGCCGAGCGCCGACACGAGCACCGCGTCGATGTCGTCGAGACTCTTTCGTAACGCCGCAAGATCGTGACTCGTCATCGGACCAAAATAGCCGAGGTGACGGTGCCGTGTCGCGGTCGAATCACGGCCGCGCACGGCGGTTGGCAGTGCTTATGCACCCTACCTCTCGGGGGAATGTTATGAAAACTGCAATTTCGCTCGTCGTCGCGCTGACACTCGGTGCGGGGATGGCGTCGTTGTCCGCCGGCCAGCAGGCCGATGGGATGAAGTATGAAAAGGGCGCCTCGGTGACGCTGCAGGGTTGCGTCACGGCCGCGAAGAACGATACCTATGTGCTGACCAACGTGCGCGAGTGGCCGGCCGGCAACTCGGACATGGGTAAGTACGGCAAACGGTATTACTGGATTGACAAGGCCGGTAAGGACATGAAGGCCCACCTCGGCCA
Organism: Vicinamibacterales bacterium; assembly: GCA_035626435.1. Lineage (GTDB taxonomy): Bacteria > Acidobacteriota > Vicinamibacteria > Vicinamibacterales > UBA2999 > 12-FULL-67-14b. The sequence goes on along the minus strand of DASPNQ010000085.1, from coordinate 3,639 downwards.
CACCATTCAGGTCATCGGCAAGATCAGCGATGTCACCAAGTCGGAAATCGAGTTGAAGTCCGGCGACGCCGAAGGTGGCATGAACGTCGAAATCGAGGGGCCGGGACGAGACGTGGTGACGTCGGCTGAGAAGGCGCAGGTCGATCCGGCGAGCCGTCCGAACAAGAACGACATCCCGATCACGTTGCTCAAGGTGAAAGTCGACCAGATCAAGATGACAGCGGCCACCTGCAACGCGGCCATGTAACCGACTCGAGCCGGAGAGAAAGAGGCCGTCACCTCTTTCTCTTCCCTCCGGCGCAGCTACTTCAGGATGCCGGCCAGCGCCTCGCCCATATCCGCGGGGCTCTTCACGACACGTACGCCGGCCGCGGTCAGCGCCGCCATTTTTTCGGACGCCGTGCCCTTGCCGCCGGCAATGATGGCGCCGGCGTGTCCCATCCGGCGCCCCGGCGGCGCGGTCTGACCCGCGATGAACGCCACAATCGGCTTCGTGAAGTGATCCTTGATCCACGCGGCGGCCTCTTCTTCCGCGGAGCCGCCGATCTCGCCAATCATGATCACCGCGTCGGTGTCGGGGTCGTCCTGAAACAGCGCGAGCGCGTCGATGTGCGTCGTGCCGATCAGCGGATCGCCGCCGATCCCGATGCAGGTGCTCTGCCCCAGCCCGTGACGCGTCAGCTGATCGATCGCTTCGTAGGTCAACGTGCCGCTCTTCGAGACGATGCCGATGCGGCCTTCCTTGCAGATGTTCGCGGGAATGATGCCGGCCTTGCCCTTGCCGGGTGAGATGATGCCCGGGCAATTGGGACCGATCAGGCGCGTCCGCGGATGATCCTTGAGGTAGGTCATCGCCTTGAGCATGTCGACGACCGGAATGCCTTCGGTGATGCACACCACGAGCGCGACGCCCGCGTCGGCGGCCTCCATGATGGCGTCGGCTGCAAACGGCGGCGGCACGAAGATCACCGACGCGTTCGCGCCGGTTTCCTTGACGGCATCTGCCACCGTATTGAATACCGGCCACCCTTCGTGGGTCGTTCCGCCCTTTCCAGGCGTCACGCCGCCGACGACATTGGTGTGATACGCCTGCGCCGCCCTGGCGTGAAAGGTGCCTTCACGGCCGGTGATGCCCTGCACGATCAGCCGCGTCTGTTTGTCGAGAAGGACCGCCATCAGCGGCCTCCCGCCAGCGCCACTACTTTGTCGGCGGCCTCGCCCATCGTGTCGGCGGTCGCAAAGTTCAATCCGCTTTCGGCGAGCATTCGTTTACCTTCCTCGACATTCGTGCCTTTCATGCGGATCACGATCGGCACCGGCACGCCGAGATCCTTGACGGCGGCGATGACGCCGGCCGCCAGCACGTCGCAGCGCAGGATGCCGCCGAAAATGTTGATCAGCACGGCCTTGACGTTCTTGTCCATCATCAGGATGCGGAAGGCGTTCTTGATCTGCTCGGCGTTGGCGCCGCCACCGACGTCGAGGAAGTTCGCCGGCTCGCCGCCCGACAGTTTGATGATGTCCATCGTCGCCATCGCCAGGCCGGCGCCGTTCACCATGCAGCCGATGTTGCCGTCGAGGCGGATGTAATTGAGCGAGAACTTCGAGGCTTCGACTTCGAGCGGATCTTCCTCGCTGATGTCGCGCAGCTCCTTGATGTCGGCGTGGCGATAGAGCGCGTTGTCGTCGAAATTCATTTTCGCGTCGAGGGCCAGCAGGTCCCCCGACTTGGTGACGATCAACGGATTGATCTCGAGGATTGAGGCGTCCGATTCGACGAACGCCTTGTAGAGCGCCAGCATCATCTTCACGCTCTTCTTGAGTGAATCGCCGGTCAGCCCGAGCGCAAAGCCAAGCTTTTGAGCTTCGAACGCCTGCAGTCCTGTCGCCGGGTTGATGAACACCTTGTGGATCTTCTCCGGAGTCTCTTCTGCGACCTTTTCGATTTCGACACCGCCCTCCTTGCTGACCATCAGGACGATGCGCTTGGATGAGCGGTCGAGCACGAGACCGAGATAGAGCTCGCGATCGATGGCAAGGCCTTCTTCGATGAGCAGCCGGCCGACCTTCTGCCCCGCCGGCCCGGTCTGGTAGGTCACCAGCGTCTTTCCGAGCAGCTCCTTCGCAATGGTCTCGGCGTCTTCGGGAGATTTCGCCAGCTTGACGCCGCCGGCCTTGCCCCGGCCGCCAGCATGGATCTGCGCCTTGACCACCGTCACCGCAGTGCCCAGACGCTTGGCCGCGTCGTGGGCTTCCTGGGCGGCAAAGACGACTTCGCCGCGAGGGACAGGGACGCCGAATTTCGAAAGAACGGCCTTCGCTTGGTATTCGTGGATTTTCATGTCCTAGACGCCGATGACGTCAACCAGCTCTTTGACGGCGCCGGCGGACTTGTTGAACGCCGCCTGCTCTTCCGCCGTGAGCTTGATCTGAATGATCTGCTCCACGCCTTTGGCGCCGAGCTTCACCGGGACGCCGACGAACAGGTTATTGACGCCGTATTCGCCCTGCAGGAATACGGAGCACGGCATGATCTTCTTCTGATCCTTGAGGATCGCTTCGACCATCAACGCGGTTGACGCACCGGGCGCGTACCAGGCACTGGTGCCGACCAGTTTAGTGATTTCGGCGCCGCCGTTGGCGGTGCGTTCGCTGATCGCCTTGATTCGGTCCTCGGACATCAGCTCGGTAATCGGAATGCCCGCCACCGTCGTGTAGCGCGGCAGCGGCACCATCGTGTCGCCGTGGCCGCCGAGGACGAACGACGAGACGTTTTCCACCGAGACGTTCAGCTCCATCGCGATGAACGTGCTCATGCGCGCCGAGTCCAGCACGCCGGCCATCCCGATGACGCGCTCTCGCGGGAACTTGCTGAGGCGATAGACCGCCTGCGACATCGCATCCAGCGGATTGGCCACCGGGACGATGATGCAGTCGGGCGAGTACTTGACGATTTCGGCGGTCACGTCCTGCATGATCTTGTAATTCACGTTCAGCAGGTCGTCTCGGCTCATCCCAGGCTTGCGCGGCATCCCCGACGTGATGACGACCACGTCCGAGTTCGCGCTTTCCGCGAAATCTTTGGTTCCGACGCCGATGACGCGCGACGCCGATCCCTCGATCGGACAGGACTCGTAAATGTCAAGCGCAACGCCGGCGGCCTTTGAATCCGCGATATCAACGACAACGACGTCAGCGAGCTCTTTTTGCGCAATGGCCCGCGCCACCGTTGCGCCTACATTTCCCGCGCCGCCGACGACCGTCACTTTCCGATTCATGCATGTACTCCGTTAGGTCAGTTTCCCTTGTCGAACGTCTATTCGATCCACAGTTGATGTGGAAAACCTTGTGGAAAAGCGCTCGTGAACGCCGTGTAACGCTTCTCTTCCCGAACAAATCAGCAGATTGCACCATCCATGGTGCGTCATAACCTTGGCAAGCAAAGTATTATAAGCGTTCCGCCAATGCTCATTGTTGTCGCTGACGATCTCCCAAAAAGTGCAATCGAGTTACTGAAGGCCGAAGGCTGGAACGTCGACTCGAAATCAGGGCGTTCCCCCGAAGAACTGGCCGCCGATCTCGCCGACGCCGACGCGCTCGTTGTCCGAAGCGCGACGAAAGTGACGCCCGACATCATCG
>DASPNQ010000084.1:0-27108 GCA_035626435.1 Vicinamibacterales bacterium | reverse complement strand
TCATCGGTTTCCGTGACCGCGATATCCGCGAGGACGATGGTGACGCCGACGCTGGTGCGTTTGCCACGGTCTCGACCACCGACGGTGTAGGCGGCAGCGTGGGCGGCGCGCCGGCATTAATGGGCTCGATCGCCGTATTCTGCGGCTCCTTCTCCTCGCGGTCGGAGCCTTTGAACACCGGGATCGCGTTGCGGCCGGCCGTGATGGTGTTTTCGCCTTCCGAACGGTCAGGCGCCTGGAATCGGGGCGCCACTCCCGGCTTTCGAGGGCCCATGATCGTGTTCTCGGGATCGGCATCACCGGTGGGACGAAACACCGGCATCACGTCCGCCCGCCGACCCACAACCGTGTTCTCGGGATCCACATCACCTGTGTCCGGCCGAAAGACCGGAATCACTTCCGCCCGAGGCCCAACGATCGTGTTCTCGGGATCCACACCACCCGTGCCGGGACGAAACACCGGCATCACGCCCGCGCGCGGACCCACGATCGTGTTCTCAGGATCCGGCGATCCGGCAGCCGGCTCAAATACGGGCCGGTTGACGGGCTCTGTAGCGGCCACGGTCCGCAGCCGATCGCCCTCGTTGGCGGCGACCGGCGTTTCTGCCGTTGACGACGACAGTTCGGCGCGTGGGATAACGACTGCGACATCCGGCGGACTGACGGTGAGCGGTGCGCGTGCCGTTTGCGGCCGCATGGCACGTACTGGAGGCGGCGTCGCCACTTCGCTCGTCGAAAAAATCAAATCGATCGTGGAACCGATGCTGATGACATCGAGGTGCCGCAGCGTTTGTTTCTCCGCGATGCGGCGGCCGTTGACTGCAACACCCGCGTCTCCGGCGTTCCGTATCCAGTAGATATTGCCCTCGATCCCCGCCTTCGCGTGACACGGCAGCACATCGTCGCCGTCGACGCGGACGTCGTTGTCCTGCGCTGTACCGATGGTGATCCCTCGCGTCATCGGAATCGATTGCACGCTGCCATCATCACGACGAACGATCAATCGCGCCGTCATGGCTGGGACACCGCAAGTTTAACGACTGACGGCGGATGGTAGACGTGGCACGTCGCGCATGACGCGCGCACCTGCGACGGTTTGTGGCACGCCTGGCATTCGACAACGCCGGGCACGTTGACGTCCGTCGCGTACTTGCTGGTACGGACGCCGCGGTGACACGACTCGCAGGTCGCGTCGGTGACGTGCGGCGCGTGATTGAAGATCGACCGCGACATCACGGGCTCGGCAATCCGCACGGGCGCCATTCGAGAGCGGCTCGCATCGAGCTCGTGGCATTTCAGGCATGGCGCCAACAGTGCTTCGAGCGCGTTGGCGCGCGCCAGACGCTCATCCTCGGTGGCCGGCGCGGTCATGCGCGGAGCACGCTCGATGGCGGCGAGGCGCGCCCGGGCGCGTCCGAGCTCCCGATCAAGCTCGGCGCGGTCGATCGAGGCATCTTGCGCGGGCGGCTCGTCCGCATCCCGTGTGGTCGCGGCGAGCTCGCGTTCGATGCGCAGGCGATCGAGCTGGCGCTGCCGTTGCTTGCGCAACCGGCGGGTCGCCTCGTCGCCGACGCCGCCAGGCGACAACGCCATCGCGCGCTGTCGCAGCGTCGTGACGCGCGTTCGCACCGCGTCGCCGCCGCGCTGCTCGATGCTATCGAGCACCGACAGCAGTTCGCGGCGCCGTCCTTCGAACTCCTCTCGGGATAAACCACCGCTCGCCTTCTCCAGGGCCAGTTGCCGGATGCCCTCGATGCCGCCGAGCTCGGCGCGCACGCCGGGATCGGGGACGGCGCGCACGGGCTGCAATACGCTGCTCAATTGATTGAGCCGCTCCGTGATGGCTGCCGAATCCTCGTCGCCATTACCCGCGCCGACGCGCAAACGTTCGACCTGCCCCCGCAATTCGGCGGCACGCCGCGCCGCATCCGAATCAGGCGCGCGCTGAACGATGGCATCGATCAGCGCCAGCAGTTCGCCTTTGCGTCGATCGAGCCGCGCGGCCGCGTCGGGGTCCGCTCCCGCCGGCGACGGCTGCCCCGTCGGCACCGGTGCTTCGACCGGCGAACCGCCAACCGCTGCGAGATTCGCCGCCACCGCCTGCGCCGCCGCGGCGAGCTCTTGCAATGCCGCGTCGTCGTCGCCTGCTCCCGCCGGTGGCGTGAGACGGCGGTCGATGCCGGCGATCTCATCCTCAACGGCTGCGATGGCGGCATCGAGCTCGGCGGTCGGAATCGATCGCGGCGCAGGCGCTTCGGCGAGCTGCTCGAGATACTGAATGCGCGCGCGCAACTGCAAGCGCTCGGCCTCGTCGCCCTCGCGGTCGATGCCGCGGCGCAGTCGCGCGGCATTGAACAGCATCCACGGATCGCGATGGCGAAATCCCGTCGCTCTCAGCCGGCCTCGAGCCCCGGCCGTCAGTGCAACCTGGCTCGCCGTCAACCCGGGCACATCCGGCGGGGGCACGATGAACTCCGGCGCCACGAAATCGGTCTCGGAATCGAACACGCCGTCTTTCACGTGGCAGCTGGCGCAATGACGCTCGAAGTTCAACGGTTGAAACGCCCGCCGGTCGGGAGTCTGCTCATGGCAGGTCTGGCAGGTGGCCCCCTTCGCCTTTTGCGCTTCCACGATGTGGCGATCGTGGTCGAAGTCGATGCCGACGCCGGCCGAAGCCTGCGCGCGCACCACGGCGAATTCGGGATGACCGCGTAAGTCTCGGAACGCGTGACAGCTGGCGCATTCGCGATCGTCGACGTTCTTCATCGCGAAAGAGCGCCCTCGATGATCGAGATGGCAGGTCGCGCAATTGACGTCCTCGGCGCTGTCGGCAAGCCGGGCGTCGCCGCTGCCGAACAACACGTGCGCGGAATGCAGCAGCCGGTTCGACGCGACAGGGTCGTGGCATCGCTCGCAGCGCATCGGCTCGACACCGGAGGCGACCGTGTGACACTGCGCGCACTTCAGATCGATCCGCGCATGGTGGGCCGAGACGTCGCCCGGAGAAAATACCGCACGTTGGCCAACCAGATAGAGGGCGCTGGTGACGACGAACAGCGCCAGCGCGCTGCCAAGGCCGATCGCGACCAGCCGCCCGCCCCGATCCGGATAGATCGGCTTCGACGATCGGCTGCGCGGCGGCGTGCCGGGTTCGCGGGACCGTGCCATCAGTGCAACACCACCGCGACGATGTGCGTCGCCATCAACCCAATCAGCAGGATCGCCGGCGGCACGTGGAGGATCAGCCAGCCGCGCAGCACACGCTGCAGGCTCATTTGCGCATCGAGATCGAGCTTGTCCTGCAGGATCGCTTCCAGATCGTCGAGTCGCGGTCGATCGGCGCTGCCGACGAACGGGCGTATCCGGTTCAACGATTCGCCGGATTTCACGACCAGCGGCGCCGATCCAGTCAGCCACTGCATTGTCGGGCGAGTGGTCGCCAGCATCGGACGGATCTCGCCCGCGTAGGCGCGCGACAGCGTTTCAGGGGCGCCAGCCATCAGCGCGTCTGCCTCGGCGACGAGCGCGGCCACGAGTTCGGGAATCCGCTCGTAGATCGCTTCGACCGTTAACCGCCGTGCCATCAACGGCGGCACCATTCGTTGCAGCCAGATGCCGAGCAGGCCTGTGGCAGTCGCCCAGAACGACAGCAGCAGCAACAGCCATCCCATCGTGCCGGCGGGCCACCGGAATCCCGCGTGGATCAGTACGAACCAAAACGCCAACACGCTGCCGTAGACATGCAGCTTCAGCCAGCGTTGCGCGGTGCCCAGCGGTCTCGTCCTCCAGCGCCGCCGCCACGGATACAGCGAGGCATTGATGAACAACACTGCCGCGAAGGTGCCGAAGACCAGTCCGCCCAGCCGGCCGGGTTGCCACGGCCACGCCCATGCGACCACGCGGTACGACAACACACCCAGCAGGGCGGCAATCAGCGCGTATCGCGCCCATGGGGACAGCCCGGCGAGCCACCCCCGCATTGCGAGACTCACCGATTAAACAAGGCTTCCACTTCAGCCTCGTCCTTGAAGTTGATCCGTCGAGCGCTGCCGTGCGGGCACATTTGCACGCATGCCGGCCCCTCCGGACGGTCGATGCACAGATCGCACTTCGTCGCCAGGTCGATGGATTCGCCGACACGCGGACTATCGAACGGCGTCGTCAGGATATTGCCCCATGGGCAGCGGCGCACGCAGTTGCCGCAACCGATGCAGGTCGCGGCGTTGACGGCGACCTCGCGGGTCCCGAGCGGTCGCGAAATCGCCCCGGTCGGACAGCCGATCATGCAGACCGGATCCGTGCAGTGATAGCACGCGGTCGGCACAGTGTAATTTCTGAATTTCGCGCCTTCACGCACGAATCGCGGAACGCCGTCATGAGCATCGGCGCAGCCGCGCACGCATTCATCACATCGCACGCAGGTGTCGAGATCGATCAGCAGCACGCTCTCGCCGCGGATCAGACCGGTGGCGACGGCGTGCGCCAGTGGCTCCGTAGACGCCGGATCCGACAGCACGCGGCCACGGTGTTGCAGTCTCCCGACGAGCCGGTCCCACAGCCGCCGATCGCGTGGCGCATCCGGCAACAAGCGCCGTAAGTCGTCCTGCGAAATCTTGACGAGCTCGACATGTTCGATGGCGGTCAACGAGAACGGCCACGGCTCGTTGAGCACGAGCGTGGCTTCACCGATCGAATCGCCGATGCGCAGATAGGTCAGCGTGACGTCGCTGTCGTCCAGCCGCGCGCTGACCTTGATATAACCGCCGCGCACCAGGTAGTACGCGTCACACGGCGTGCCTTCGACGGCGATGGTCTTGCCCGGCTTGAACGTCACCAGCTCCGCGCGGCTGATCACAGTCTCGATGATGGCGCGATCGACGTTCTTGAACAGATCGGTGCGTTGCAGGTGCGCTCGCAGCGTGCGCTCTTTGTACTTGCGATCGAACGTGGCTTTGAACGCGGCCAGCTCGGGAAGGTCGAACATCGCGCGCAGCGCCGCGGTCCGAATCAGAACGCAGGACACCGCGGTCGCCGCGTAATAGTCGACCGCGAGCGGCATTCGGGTCAACGCGCTGCCTTCGGCGAAGATGTCGCCGGCGTCGATCGTCAGCCGCGCGCCGGGACGCGTGGTCCCCGCCACACCCTCGACGACGATCGGTGCCGCCGCATCCGCGGCACCGAGGCCGACTACCGGCGGCACGCGAACATCGACTTGGCCCTCGACGATGTAATAGCAACCGTCGAAAAAATCACCGGCCTTCAAAATGCGATCGCCGGCCGTGAAGACGCATGAGAACATCAGCGGCCGCAACAGCTCGGCCGCCTCGGCGGGAACATCCCGCAGCATCGGCAGCTCGCGCAATTGCGCTGAGGTCAGCGGCGTCAGCGACGCGGCGTGCGACATGGCGCGACTATTTCTGCGGCGGCGACTTCGGCGGCGGCGCGGTGCCGAGCGCTTCGAGCGCAAGCGCGATCACTTCTTCCTGAAGGCGCAGCAACTCGGCATCGGGGCCGCGATACGGCGTCTTGGTGGCCGGCGGTGACAACTTGACCGGCGTGCGCACGCCGCGAGACAGCAGATCGTTGAGTAGTTGCGCGACGCGCCCCTGCAGCGCGCCGACGAGACTCGCGGGCGATAACGACGCCGACGCGTCCACCGCGGTCGAAATCACCGGTGAAGCGGGCGGCGGCGGCGGTGGCGGGAGTCCGATCGGAGGCGGTGGCGCCGCGCGGTTCGTTGGCGCGCCCGCAGCAACGGGTGCCGTCGTCGGCCGCTCGCTCGAGCCGCTGCTGACGCCAGGTGTCGGAATGACAACTGCCTTGGGATTTGCGGCGGCCGTCGCGGCCGCTGGCGCCGCCGCAGGCGGCGCTACTGGTGCGGCGACGGTCGGCGCCGCCGCGGGCGCGGCCGAGGCAGCAGCCGACGCCGCCGGCACGGGATCGCCGCCCTTGCGCGCCAGCGCGTTCCGCAACGGATTGCCCAGTGCCGCGATCTGGTTGGCCGTGTACTTCGATGTCCAATGCGACGCCACCGGTTGAAACTTGATCCCGAGATCGAAGTCAGCGCCAGACGAGTGTCCGGCCTTGATCAGTGCAGCGTCGCCGGGGTTCTCGCCCAGCACGTGACAGGTGACACAGTCCTTCACCCAGTTCTCGGGTTTCTTCAAGGTGTCTTTCAATCCCAGCGCGAGTGACGCCTGATACGCGCCTTTCTCCTGGTGCGGCTTGAGATAGTCCTTCCCCGCACCATGACAGCTCTCGCAACTGATGCCGAAGTCCGCGGAACCGCGGACCACCGTTGCGTGGCACTTGACGCACGTACTTTTCGGATCGTAAACGTCGGCGACGCCGATCGCCTTCGCATATTGATCGGCCTTGGCATCGGCGAGCTGATTCAACGCGTTGATGTGCTGTTTGCCTTTGCCGTCGCCGTCGCGCTTTTCCGACCACTCCTTCTCGTCCTTGTGGTCGTGGCAGTCGGTGCACTTGCCGGGGCCCACGAATTCGCGGCGCGTCTGCGCGGATGCCGCGGCCGGCGTCGCGGCCACGCAGGCCGCCGCGACGATCAGCTCAATCAGAAAAAACCGCGCCGAACGAGTCATCGCAGCTCTGGGTTGCGGGGGAACTTCCAATACGGCAATCGTACTGCTCCGTCGCGAGTGCGAATGACGCTGCGATCGGCGCGCAGTTCCGCGGGCGCATCGAAGCCGCTCACTGCAGCCGCCGTCACGTAATCATCCTGCTCGATGCCGTCGCCGCTGACGCCGACACCGCCGACCAGCCGTCCGCTCTTGTACAGTGGCGCGCTGCCTGGAAACCAGACGATGCCGCTCTGATTGAGGTAGTTGCGGTTGCCGCCGCGACTCGGGCCCGGACCCTCGGTGCACGGATTCGCCAGGTCGTAGAGAAACAGGTTGAACCATGGACCCGGCGTCGTCCCATCGAGGTCGATCCCCGGGGGGAACAGCGGCTGCCCGCCGAAACCAAGCGTGCGGTTGGTGATTGCCCACCCCTGACCCGCGGGCGGCTCGGGCTCCCATGCGTACTCGGGGTTCATACGCACGTGATCCCGAAGCACTTCGTAGCCCTCGCGGGTGCTGAAGTAATACGCGTTGCGCGCCTTTGTCGCCGCGACGTCGAACGAAAACACCGTCGAGTCGTCCATGCGAAACGCGGCGAGGATCGTCCCTGATTGATCGCTCACGGCGATCACCATGCTGGTCGGTTGCGTCAGCGGCAAACGAATCTGCGCGCGGGTGATTGACGCGCGCGCTACCGCCTGATCGACGATGCGCCGGACGTCGTCAGCCGTCAACCCTCCCGGATCCGCGCTCCCGAGCGGGCCAATCAGATAGCCGGTCGGCACGGCTCGGCCTGGGCGCGGTTCCACTCGAATGTCGGAGGCCGAAAACGTGCCGGCCGCCGCGCGCGGTGCCCCGGCTCGCAAATGTTCTTCGACGCAGTCCACGCTCGTGCAGTCGGCGAAGAACGGCAGGCGCAGACCCTCGATGAACACGGCGCCCGGCGCCGGCAATGGCTTGACCGGCACCGGCAGCCCGGTCGTAGCGGCGGCGACGGCGGCGACGTACTCAGCCTGGTCCGGATCGAGTCCGGCGACGCCGACGGCACCGAGCACTCTTCCTCCTCGATACATCGCGAAACCTCCGGGGTTGACCGGAACGTTCAGCGGCTCGCCGAAATCCTGCACGTCGGTTTTGCCGGTCGAGAAGCCGGCAAAGAAGTTCTGGGCGCGGTTGTTCGAGATCGGATGGCCGAGTGCGCAACCGGATGGATCGACAGGCGAGCACGCCCGGGCGGGCCCGGCGAGCGCCGAGCCCGCGATGGAACGGGCCGGCTCGAGCGGCGAGCTGCCACTCAGCTGGCAGCCGCGGTTGCTGTTTTCAATGCCATACAGCGCCGCGTTGGGCGCGTTCGGGACGCCGGGCGGAAAATGAATGCCGCTGATGAACCGTACCGTCCGCGTTGACAGCGGCGCATGCCGGTTGCTGAACATCGCGGCAGCGCGGGCCGTGGTCACCGCGACATCGCGACCGAGCTCCGGCGCGCCTGGTCGAGCCAGCACCCCGAGGATCCGTCCCCCTCGATCGACAACCGCCACCGACAGGGAGTTTGAATTGATGGCGCGCGCCGCAGATTCCAGAGCCGCGCGAACGTCATCGGCGGACAGCGTCGGCTCCGCTGCGCTTTGCGATTCGACGGCCACCCCATGCAGCAATGTCACGCCGACTGCAACCAAAGCCGCCGCGATTCTTGGCCCAAGACGGCCGTTCGAGGACATGACCGCTCTCACGCGGGACACTCTATTACGTCCGATTTCGCTCGTGAAGGATGATTTGATTCGCAGACACTTTTGATCGGCACTGTGCTGAAATAACCCACGGGAGGCCGTCCGCCTCATGTTTTGGCGCAGCGAAAGTCCGTAGAACTTGCTGCGCCCGGGATTTTGACACGGGGCACATTTCTTGCCCCGCCACCCCAACGTTGCTTGCACCCGCCCTTGGCGGATTTCCGTGCAAGACGGGGAGCTGCGCATCGCTAAGCTGTGCGATGTGTCTTATTCGCGGATGACGACGCCCTTACGCGTGTTGCAGGTCGAAGATACGGAAGACGATGCCGCCCTCGTCGCCCTGGCGCTGACCCGCGCCGGCTACAACGTCTTCGCGCAGCGGGTCGACAATTCGGCCGCGCTGCGCCGCGAGCTCGATCACGCCCAATGGGACATCGTCATCGCCGACTACACGATGCCCGGATTCAGCGGCACCAAGGCCCTCGCCATCGTCCGTGAACAACATCCGGATCTGCCTTTCATTTTTGTCTCCGGAACCATCGGCGAAGACACCGCCGTGGCAGCCATGAAGACCGGCGCGCACGACTACATCATGAAGGACAACCTGAAGCGGCTGGCGCCGGCCGTCGAGCGCGAGCTGCGGGAAGCGGCGGTCCGCAAGGAGCGCCATCTTGCCAACCAACGCGTTGCCTATCTGGCGTATCACGATTCGCTGACCGACCTGCCGAACCGGGCGCTGTTCCTCGACCGTCTGCAACAGGCCATCCTCCGTTCCAATCGTGACGACAAAGGCCTGGCGGTCCTGCTGATCGATCTCGACGGCTTCAAGGAAATCAACGACGCGCTCGGCCACCATGCGGGCGACGCGGTACTGCAGGAAGTGGCAACCCGGCTGAAGGGGGCACTACGTGCGTCCGATACCGTCGCACGGCTGGGCGGAGACGAGTTCGCCGTGCTGCTGCCGGCGACCGACGTCAACCGCGCCGAGCTGGCGGCGCGCAAGGTGCTGCACGATCTGCAACACCCGTTTATCGCTGAAGGCCGGCCGCTCATGGTCAGCGCCAGCATCGGCATCGCCGGGGTGCCGACGCACGCCGCGACGAGCGACGAAGTGCTGCAGAAAGCCGACACGGCGATGTATCTGGCCAAAAACGACAAGACCGGCTACGTCGTCTACACGCGCAGCCGCGATCCGCGCAGCGGCAGCGTGCCGGTGAGCCTGGCCTCGTCAATGCGGCAAGCGATCGATGAGCGACAGTTCACGCTCGAATATCAGCCGATCGTGCATATCCACACCAACACGGCGACCGCGATTGAAGCGCTGGTGCGCTGGGATCATCCGTCGCTGGGGCGGCTGCTGCCGGACGACTTCATCCGCGTCGCCGAGCACACCGGCCTCGTCAACCCGCTGACATCGTTCGTGCTGGAGCGGGCCTTGAGCGAGTGGCCGCGATCGGCGCGGCCGGACACGTGTGCGATCGCGGTCAACATCTCGCCGCGCAGCCTGCATCATGCCGCGTTCCCGGGACGCATTCGCGAGATGCTCGATGCGCACGCGGTCAGTCCGTCGTCCCTGACGCTCGAGATCACCGAGCACCTCGTGATGTCGGATCCGGAGGGTTCGGTGCGCTGCCTCGACGAGCTGCACGACATGGGCGTGCGGCTGGTGCTCGACGATTTCGGCAAGGGCTATTCCTCGCTCAGTTATCTGCGGCGCCTGCCGGTCGACGAAATCAAGATCGACCGTTCGTTCATCATTGGTCTGGCGGACGGCGAGGACGATACGCTGGTGCGCTGCATGATCGATCTCGCCCATAACCTCGGCATGACGGTGGTCGCCGAAGGGGTCGAGAACGAAGCGGTCTACCAGCAGCTGGGCGCGCTGAATTGCGACGCCGCGCAGGGCTACTTCCTGATGAAGCCGGCGCCGGCTTACGAAACTGCACACTGGTTGACGCGCCCAGCCCAACCCGTTACTCTGTAACGGTCATGTCGTTCGTTCATCACGCGCATCATTGCCACCATCACCGTTCCGTGAACGGGCCGGCAGGATTCCGCGCGTAGACGAAACGATCCAGGAATTGGATTTACGCAAAGGCCCGCTGGGAAACCAGCGGGCCTTTTTGCGTTAGGGCGGCGAAAGGGCAGGCGATGGATTTCGCGAAAATGGGCGGGCTGATTCCCGTCATCGTGCAGGACGAGGTCAGCAAGGAAGTGCTGATGGTCGGATTCATGAACGACGAAGCGTGGCAGAGAACGCGGCAGAGCGGGTTCGTGACGTTTTTCAGCAGGACGCGAAACACGTTGTGGATGAAGGGCGAGACATCCGGCAACCGCCTCGCCGTTCGTCAGGTGCTCCTCGACTGCGATGAAGACACGTTGCTGATCACGGCGCGGCGCGAGGGCGACGGCAACGTCTGCCATACCGGGGCGCGCACCTGTTTCAATACCGTCGTCATGGACGCTGGTGCGGAGGAGGCGCGATGAAGCTGCGGCTCGGCATTCCCAAGGGCTCGCTCCAGGACGCCACCATTCAATTGTTCCAGCGCGCCGGTTACCTGATTCGCGTCGACTCGCGATCGTACTTCCCGTCGATCGACGACCCCGAGATCGACTGCATGTTGATTCGCGCACAGGAGATGGCGCGTTACGTCGCCGATGGCGTGCTCGATGCGGGGCTGACCGGCCAGGACTGGATCGCCGAGCACGAGATCGGCCATCCGGAGCAGCCGCCGCTGGGTCGCGTCTGCGACCTGATCTACGCCAAACAAAGCTTTGGCAAGGTACGGTGGGTGCTGGCCGCGCCCGAAGACTCGCCGTACAAGACCGTGGCCGATCTCAACGGCAAGCGCATCGCGACCGAGCTGGTGCGCGTCACCCGGCACTACTTCACGTCGCAAGGCATCGCGGTCGACGTCGAGTTTTCGTGGGGGGCGACCGAAGTCAAGCCGCCGGTGCTGGCCGATGCGATCGTCGAGGCGACGGAAACCGGCTCGACGCTGCGGGCCAACCGGCTGCGCATCATCGAGACAATCATGGAATCGAACACCCAGCTGATCGCCAATCAGGCATCGCTGGCGGACTCCGGGAAGAAGACCAAAATCGAAAACGTCGCGCTGCTGTTGCGGGCGGCGATCGAGGCACAGGGACGGGTCGGCTTGATGCTCAACGCGCGGCGCGCCGATGTCGATCAACTGATCGCGTTGTTGCCGGCGCTGCAGCGACCGACGGTGTCGTCATTGAGCGATCCCGAGTGGGTCGCGATCAACACGATCCTCGAAGAGAAGACCGCACGCGACTTGATCCCGCGACTGAAGATGGCCGGCGGTCAAGGCATCGTCGAATACCCGTTGACCAAGATCGTCGTCTGACGATCCCGGACACCGCTCTGATGATCAGAATCGTCGCTTCATCGAATCGGCACGCCGTCAGCGACCTGCTGTCCGCCACACGCATCCGCGATCGCGCCACGGAGCGGCGGGCCGCGGCGATTGTCGACAGCGTGCGCCGCGACGGCGATGCGGCTGTGCGCCGATTCGCGCTCGAGCTGGACGGCCTGCGCGGGCCGATCGAGCTGCCCCGCGCGGCGTGGGAGCGCGACGCCCGCTCGCTCGCTCCCGCGGTGCGGCGCGCAATCGCGCGCGCCGCCCGGCAGATTCGGTCGGTATCCAAGAAACAGCTGCCCCGTGGGTGGCGCCATCCGGTCTCCGCGGGAATTACCGTGGAGCAGCGTGTCATCCCGATCGATCGTGTTGGCTGCTACGTCCCGGCCGGCCGTTTTCCCCTGCCCTCGTCGCTACTGATGACCGCGATCCCGGCGCGAACCGCCGGCGTCGGCGAGGTGGTGGTGTGTTGCCCGCGGCCCGACGCCGCGGTGCTCGCGGCGGCAATCGAAGCACGCGTCGACCGGCTGTTTTGCATCGGCGGGGCGCATGCGATTGCGGCGATGGCGTATGGCACGCGCACGGTGCCTCGCGCCGACAAGATCGTCGGGCCGGGTAACCGTTGGGTGGCCGCGGCGAAGTCGTTGATCTCGGCGGATTGCGGCATTGATTTCTATGCCGGCCCGACCGAGATCGTGATCGTCACGCAGTCCGGGCCGGCCTCGTGGATCGCGGCAGACCTGCTCGCCCAGGCGGAGCACGACCCTGACGCGCGGGCCGTGTTAATCACGACCAGCCGGCGGTTGGCGGAGTCAGTCGCCTCCGAAATCACGCGGCAGATGCCGGTGGCCGGCGTGGCGCGCGAATCAATCAAGCGCCATGGCGGGGTGGTCGTCTGCAGTGGAATCGATGAGGCGATTGCGCTGGCCAACCGCGCCGCGGCCGAGCACGTCGTTGCCGGTACCGAATCGATCGCCCGGCGCATCACCAGCGCCGGTGCGGTGTTCGTCGGCGCATGGACGGCGCAAGTGGCCGGCGATTACGCCATCGGCTCGAACCACGTGTTGCCGACCGCCGGCGCGGCGCGATACCGCGGCGGCTTGAACGCGGCGGATTTCGTGAAGCTGGTATCGGTTCAGCGGCTCACTGAACGTGGATTGAGGGCGATTGCGCCGGCGGTGATCAGCCTGGCACGCGCGGAGGGGCTCGACGCGCACGCGCGCTCGATCGCGGTGCGATTGACGGCAAAAGCCAAAAAACGGACGGCACAATGACGACGATTCAAGGCGTACCCGACCTCGGGCCGGGACTGCGGCTGCACCTCAACGAAAATACCGGCGGATGTTCGGACAAAGTCGTCGCGGCCGTGCGCGCGTTCGATGGCGCAGCTCTCGCGAGATACCCGGATTTCCACGACGCCATCATCGAGACCGCGGCGTTTCTCGGCGTCGGTCCCGATCGCATCGTGCTCACGAACGGACTCGACGAAGGCATCCTCCTCGCATCGATCGCTTTTCTCGGCAATCAGCCGCCGGCTGCGCTGACCGCACTTGGCGTATCGCCGACGGCTTCACCAGGGGCCGAGGTTGTCGTCGCGCAGCCGGCGTTCGAGCCGTATCTCAACGGCGCGCAGGCGATGGGCGCGCGTCTGGTCGCCGTGCCTCCAGGAAACGATTATGCGTTTCCGCTGGAAGGCATGCTGCGCGCAATCACTCCGGACACGCGCCTGGTCTACGTCAACAACCCAAACAATCCCAGCGGCCAGCCGATCCCCAAGGAGGCGATTCACCGGATCGCAAAAGTCGCCGGGCACGCGGTGGTGTTCGTCGATGAGGCGTACCACGATTTCCTCGGTGAGAATTTTCTCGACGCCGCTCGCGAGTACCCGAACGTGTTGATCGGCCGGACGTTTTCCAAGGCGTTTGGGCTAGCGGGCATGCGCGTCGGCGTGTTGATCGCCGCACCGGCCCTCCTCGAGCCAATCCGCAAAGTCATGCCGCTGTTCAACCTCAACGTCGTCGCTGTCGCGGCGTTGCGCGCGGCGATCGCGGATCCGTCATTTCGGACCTGGTATCTCGCACAGGCCGACGAATCGAAAGCGCTCGTCTATGCGGCTTGTGAACGCGTGGGGCTGAAGTACTGGAAGAGCGCTGCGAATTTCGTCCTGATCGACGGCGGCAACCACGCCCGGCACATCATTGACGGCATGATAGCCAGAGGTATCTTCGTCCGCGACCGCACCAAGGATCCGTCAACGCCGACCTGTTTCCGACTGACGACGGGCGTCGTGGAGCATACGAGAGTGGCGATCACGGCACTGGAGGCGTTGTGCGCGGGCATCCGGTGAAGCCAGGGCGCGGCAGGCGCGCCGTGATCGATCGCCACACCGCGGAGACGCACATCAACGTGCGGCTCAGCCTCGACGGCAAGGGACGATTCGACAACCATACGGGCGTCCGTTTCCTGGATCACATGCTCGATTTGGTCGCGCGGCATGGCGGGTTCGACCTCGACGTCCGCGCGACCGGCGATCTCGATGTCGATCAGCACCACACCGTCGAAGACACCGGCATTGCGCTTGGCGAAGCCGTTGCCGCGGCGATCGGCAGCAAGCGCGGGATCAACCGAGCCGGTTATTTCGTGATGCCCATGGACGAAACGCTGGCCGTTGCCGCGATCGACCTGAGCGGGCGCCCGCACGCGGTGGTCGACACGAAAGTCACGGTCCGCCTCGTCGGCGACTTGCAAAGCGAGCTGGTTCACGACTTCTTCGATGGTTTCGCGATGGCCGCGCGGGCCAACGTGCACCTCAAGGTCATGTACGGCCGTTCGAACCATCACAAGATCGAAGCGTGTTTCAAGGCGTTTGCGCGGGCGCTGCGTGTGGCGTGCTCGAAAGACAAGCGTCTGGCGCGAACGCTGCCAAGCACCAAGGGACTGCTGTGATCGCCCTTGTCGACTACGGCGCCGGCAACTTGACCTCGGTGCGTAAAGCGCTCGGCGCCATCGGCGCCCGTGTCTGGACGCCAACCGTCGCCGGCGAACTCGCCCGCGCCCATGGGGTCATCGTCCCGGGTGTCGGTCACTTTGAATCGACCAATGCGTTATCCGACGAATGGCGGGCGGCGGTCACCGCGACGGTCAACGACGGGGTCCCGCTGCTGGGAATTTGCGTCGGGCTGCAGTGGCTGTTCGAAGGCAGCGAAGAGGCCCCGCAGGCGCAGGGGTTTTGCGCATTCACAGGCCGCTGTTTCAGGCTCGGCGCTCCAGGCAGCGGCTCCGCAGATCCAGACGGCTTGAAGGTGCCGCACGTCGGCTGGAACTCGCTGACGCTGCCGCGCGAATCGCGGTTGATGGCGGGCATCAAGGACGGCGATCAGGTGTACTTCACCCACTCGTACGCGGCGCCGATCACCGGCGACACGGTCGCTGTCTGCGAGTACGGAGTGCCGTTCAGCGCGGCCCTGCAGCGCGGCCATGTCTCGGCCGTTCAATTTCATCCTGAAAAGTCGGGCGACGTTGGCCTGCGAATCCTGTCGAATTGGGCCGATGCTGTCTAAGCGCATCATCGCCTGCCTCGACGTGCGCGACGGCAAGGTGGTCAAGGGCGTCAACTTCGAAGGCCTGCGTGACGCCGGCGATCCGGCTGCGCTCGCGCGGCGCTACAACGCCGAAGGCATCGACGAGATCGTCATCCTCGACGTCACCGCGACGCTGGAAAGCCGCCAGGCGCGCGCGCACACGATTCACGCCGTCGCGTCGGAGATTTTCCTGCCGCTCACGGTGGGCGGCGGCATTCGCAACGAAGACGACGCGGCGGCTGCGATCGAGGCCGGCGCGGACAAGGTCAGCCTCAATACCGCCGCGCTGAGCAACCCTACGCTGATCACCACACTCGCCCGGCGCTACGGCAGCCAGGCGGTCATTGTCGCCATCGACGCGAAGACCGGTGCGCAGCGTTATGAGGTGTATGCGAGAAGCGGGCAGGCGGGGACGAACCGGGATGCCGTCGAATGGGCCCGCGAAGCCGCCAGCCGGGGCGCGGGAGAAATTCTGCTGACGTCGATCGACCGCGATGGGACGAAGACGGGGTTCGATTGCGAAATGACGGCGGCGGTGTCTACCGCGGTGAACATTCCCGTGATCGCGTCAGGCGGCGCCGGCACATTCGAGCATTTCGCCGAGGTCTTCGGCCGCGGCCGCGCCGACGCCGCCCTCGCGGCATCGATCTTTCACTACCAGGAGCAGAATATCGTTTCGCTCAAACAACACCTGGCCGCCCAAGGCGTGCCGGTGCGTCTCTAACGGACGCCCAATCGTTCACGACGACGAACTTGAATAAAATGCTCCGGCGTGTCCGCGCTGCGGTGGCCCGGACGTGAACCCATGCTGATTCCATCGATCGATCTTCAAAACGGCCGCGTCGTTCAACTCGTACAGGGCGACAAGCTCGCGATTGCCTCTGACGATCTCGATGGCTGGATCGCGAAGTTCAAGAAATTTCCGAAGATACAGCTGATCGATCTCGATGCGGCGATGTCGCGCGGCACCAACGACGAGCTCGTCAAACGTATTGCCTCGCAGTTGCCGTGCCGTGTCGGTGGCGGCGTCCGCAGCGTCCGCCGCGCCGAAGAACTAATCGCGGCGGGGGCGACGGCTGTGATCGCCGGCTCCGGACTGTTCCGCCGTTCACCCGACGGTGACCTTGCGCAAATGATCGACCACGATTTTGCTCGCGCGCTTGCCGATACCGTTGGCATGCACCGCGTCATCGCCGCCGTCGATTCGCGGGCCGGGCGCGTGTGCATTCACGGCTGGAAAACCGTCCTGCCGTTGACCGCCGTCCAGGCGGTGCAGCTGCTCGAAGGCTACTGCGAAGAGTTTCTTTACACGCACGTGGACAAGGAAGGGTTGATGCAGGGGACCGACCTGGCCGCAATCACCGCGGTGGCGAAGGCGACCGAACGGAAGTTGACGGCGGCCGGCGGCATCACTACCCGTGAAGAGATTGATGCCCTCGACGCGCTTGGCATCGACGCGGTCGTCGGCATGGCAATTTATACGGGCGCGTTGGCACTCGACTAGTTGCCGGAACAGCTTGGCTACTCGCGAGCCCGTCTCATCCCGACCGCCACGCAGAGCCAGGCGATCATCAGGCACGAGAACGCAAAGTACAGCGTCACCAGCGACTCGGCGGCGCCGATCGCGATGATCCGGAATTCGCGCGGCGGCTCGACCCACATCCCCCGCAGCGTGTTGATGAATCCCAGGCTGGTGCCGCTCAAGGCCGCGAAGATGGCGGCCAGTGAAACGGGCCGCATCAGGGCAAGCCGGCGCTCGGTCGGAGCGAACAGATACAGCCCGCCGGCGGCCAGCGGCAAGGCGCTCACCAGCATGCTGACAATCGCGGCGGGGCCCATGTGTGAAAGCATCACGAAAAAGTCCATCGCTCGGTCTCCTCAGGAGGTATAACGCCGTCGGCAGCGAATCGTGACGGGATTTGGCGGTGCCGCACCCGCCGATGACGCGGTGTCACGTTTTCAAGCCTCGCGCGTTATGACAACCATGGAGTCGCCTTCGGTAGACGCGTCTGCGCGACAGGCCCGCGACGCGGAGCTCGCCCTCGTGGCGCGCCTGCGCGACGGCGATCCCGACGCGTTCGACCGCATCCACGCCGAGTTCAATACCCGTTTGTTCAACTTCCTCGCCAGGCTGGCGCGCCGCCGCGACGTCGCCGAAGACCTGCTCGAAGAGACGTGGCTTCGATTCGTCGATCGCGCGCCGAAGCTGCGTCCGGACACCAGGCTCGCGCCGTTCCTGTTCACCGTCGCACGCAATCTGTATGTGAGCTATTGCCGGTCCCGCCGTCTCGAGGATGCATACACCGGCGACATGGTTGGTCTGTGGCCGACCGGCACGGTTCGGCCGTCGCCGTTCGAGACCACCGTCGCGAACGAAACGGAGCGTCGAATCGAGCATGTGCTGTCGCAGATGCCCGCCATGTACCGCGAGGCGATATTGCTCGTCACGCTCGAAGGGTGGCGCGCACCGGAGGCCGCGGCGATCTGCGGCATCTCGCCCGAGGCCATGCGCCAGCGCCTCAGCCGCGCGCGAGCGCTGCTGGCTCAAGGCCTTGACGACGAGGAGACGTCGCTGCTGCTGAAGCTCAAGGAGGTGACGGCATGATGCTCGACACGCTGGCGCCCGATCGCGGCCGCTCGGAGCGCACGCGGGCACGCTGTCATGCGCGATTGCAGAAGCTGCAGCCTCAACCGCGGCAGGCCGGCACCTTTGCGTTTGCCGGCTTTTCCGCGCTCTATTTTCTGATGGTCGCCTTCAACGCCTTGCGCATGCTAATCCGCTAGCACTCGAATCGACTACTATCTGCGACAAAGGAGGGGCCGCATGGTCTCTGTGCTGTCGTTGTTGATCCCGATCGTGGTGTCGGCCGTGTTCGTGTTCATCGCCAGCTCGATCATCCACATGGCGACGCCATGGCATAAGAACGACCTCAAGCGATTCCCGAACGAAGACGACGTGATGAACGCGCTGCGCGGGCTGAATCTGCGGCCCGGCAACTACGCTGTGCCAAAGCCGGCATCGATGAAGGAAATGCAGTCGCCCGAGTTCCAGGCGAAGGCGAAGGCGGGCCCGGTGGCATTCATCACCGTCAAGGAGTCGTGGAACTTCAGCATGGGCGGGACGCTGGCGCTGTGGTTTGTGTACTCGCTGGTGGTGTCGCTGTTTGCCGGATACGTTGCCGGCGTCGCGCTGCCCGTCGGTACCGACTACCGCAACGTGTTCCAGATTGCCGGCTGCGTCGCCTTCGTCGGCTATGCGATGGCGCAGATTCACGAATCCATCTGGTGGGGCCGCAACTGGGGCTGGACCGCGCGCAACATGCTCGACGGCTTGCTCTACGGTCTGCTGACCGGCGGGACCTTCGGGTGGCTTTGGCCGAGGTAAACACAAGGGGGTTCTACGGCCGTTCAACGGGGGTCCTACGTACGTTCTACGTACGGAGAACGCACGGAGAACCCCCGTAGAACGTTCGTAGAACCTCCGCTACGTACGGAGAAACGCACGGAGAACGCACTTAGAACGTACGTAGAACCTCCGCTAAGATAAGTCGATGCGCGTGTTCAGTCTCGTGGCGATCGTTGCGCTCGCGGCCGGACTGTCCGGACAGGAGATGATGCCCGGGACGGCGCGGCCGTTGCTCAAGGACATGCCCGCGATTACCAGCGGATTCATCTGTCCGATGCATCCCAACGAAGTCAAAGCGACGCCGGGCACCTGCAGCATCTGCGGCATGACGCTGGTGCCTGGCGACCCGATGGCCACCGCGGATTACACGCTGAGCATCACGACCGAGCCGCGGGCGGTGAAGCCGGGCCAAAAGACGAAGTTCCGCATTGCCGTCCGCCACCCATTGACCGGCGAACCGGTCACGCAGTTTGCGGAGGTCCACGATCGGCTCTTCCACTTCTTCATCGTCAGCCGCGACATGAAGCAGTTCTTTCACGAGCATCCGGCGCTCGAAAAAGATGGCTCGTTCACGATTGAGCATACGCTTCCGGCCGCGGGACACTACATGTTGTTCAGTGACTTCATGCCGGTTGGCGGCGGACCGCAGATGATTGCGACCCCGCTCGTGACCGCTGGGTTCGAAGGGGATATCGCCGCTTCAGCGGCGGTTCTGACGCCGGACACCTCGCTGTCGAAGACCGTCAACGGCACGATCGTCGACCTGCAGATCGAACCGGCGAAGCTGGTGTCCGGCGAGGAATCGGACATTCCGATTCATTTCCGCGACGCCAAAACGGAGCAGCCGGTGAAAGACCTGCAACGCTATCTCGGCGCGTTCGGTCACGCGATGATGCTCAACGACGACATGACGGAGCATGTCCATGCGCACCCGGAAGAGATGCTCGAGGGCACCTCGATCACCGCGGGTGGCGGGCCCGATCTGGTCTTCCACGCATTGTTCCCGAAGCCCGGCCTCTACCGCATCTGGCTGCAGTTTCAGCGCAACGACGTGTTGTCGACGGTGCCGTTTACTGTGCGAGTGTTGCGAGCGGGTGAGACGCTCGCTGCGCCGTAGCATTGCGGAGGCGCGCGGCCACCGCCGCGATTGAGACGGCAGGCCTCGCGCCAATCGGCGCATCGGTTTTGTTGTCGTAATAGGCGGTCATCACGAGGCGCGTACCGGCCGGCAAATCGATCGGCTCCTTCAGGATGTACGGCGCCGGCCAGTCGGGGCGGTAGCTGTTCACCCACAACAGTGGTTCGACGGTGGTGTCAGGGCGGATCGCGGTGATTTCCACCGAGCGGGCGCCCGCGCCCAGCCGCGGCCATAGCGCGGTCACCGTGGTGGCGGATTTGATGGCCGACTCCGCGCGAAAACGCGCGCCGATCTTTCCGGGCGCGACGGCGGCTTGCGCTGCGGCGATGTCGATGGTGGACAGGGTGTGTCCGGGCGGCTTGTCAGCGAAATAGAGCCCAAGCTCGCCCGCGCCGGAGCCGTCCCCGTCGGGATTCCCGCGATAGCCGATCTCGACCGTCAACTTCGCTCCCGCCGGCAATTGCACGCCCGCGCCCGCGGGCATGCTGCTGACCAGCGAAGACGGCGTCCAGGTGCCAAGCCAGCGGCCATTGCGCGTGTCGTAAATCGCCGCATATCGAATCGGCTTGCGATCGGACGGCTTCAACTGCAGAGCGCGCAGCCAATGCGCCCGCTTCAATCCGGTGGGGACGTCGAAGCGTTCGACGCGAAACGGCGAGCCGTTCGGGACCGTGACGTGCTGCGCGACAGGGATGACCGCGTCTGGAGGGCCAAGCTCCCAACTGTCCAGTGACGGAATGAAGACTGGCGGCTTGTCTTCGTCGACGAGTAGGACACCGCTCGGCGCTCCGCCATCCGCCCACGAAAGAATCAGGCTCATCTCGCGGCCGGTCAGGCTCATGTCGTTCGCGAAATGTCCAAAGCCAGGCACGGCACCCCAAGGCGGCATCTTGCGCTCGAGAATTTCTTCCTTGATGGCAACAGCCCACGGCCTGGCTTCTTTGTACGTGGTCAGCGGAACCGAAACGTTCGCTTCGGTATGGCACTGAAAACATTTCTTCTGGAAAATCTGTGCGATCTCGCGGTTGAACACGATCTTGGTCGTGATCGGCACATGACGCGCCGCCACCGGCTCGGGACGCAGCAGCTGATACCCGGCGACGATCGTGCCGATGACGAGCACTGCCGCGATTGAAAACGCCCTCGTCATTGTGTCTTCCCTGTCTGCCTGTCTTCCCTGTCTGTCTGCCTGTCTGCCTGTCTGCTTGTCTGCCTGTCTGCCTGAATTATAGTTGCGCCGCGATTGCCGGGAGTATCGACTCGGCGCCGCCTTGCAGGGCCAGGTCGACCGCGCCGGTGGCCGGCGTCGCTTCGGGGTTGATTTCCACCGTAAACGCACGGTTGCGCCGCGCCTGTTCGAGAAACCCCGCCGCCGGATAGACCACTGCCGACGTGCCGACCGTGATGAAGACGTCGCAGTCGGTGGCACGCGATGCGTGCGACACCACATCCGTCTCGAGCGTTTCGCCGAACCAGACCACCCCTGGCCTCAACATCCCGTCGCAGTATGGGCATCGCGGCGGCAGTTCCTTGAAGGTCACTCGCCTGTCCGTCCAGCGCTGCGGTGACGTGACGCAGGCCTGCCAGCAGCTCACTTCCCAAATCGAGCCGTGCAGGCGAATCGTATTTTCCGTGCCTGCCCGTTCATGAAGCCCGTCGACGTTCTGCGTGATCAGCTTGAAGTTGGCGAAGCGGCGGCTCCAGTCGGCCAGCACGTGGTGAGCCGCATTCGGCTCGCACGACGCGATCCGGAAGCGCCGCCAGGCGTACCACTCCCACACCAGTTTCGGATCGCGGCCGAACGCTTCCGCGGTCGCGAGCGTCTCAGGCTTGAAATTCTTCCACAGGCCGTCGGCGCCGCGAAAAGTCGGCACGCCACTGGCCGCAGACACACCAGCGCCCGTCAGCACGGTAATGCGCGTGTGGTCCTTCCTCAGCCGTTCAACGAGAGCCTTCACTGACTTGTTAACTTGTTAACTTTTAACTTTTAACTTTCTTCTGTCCTGCCATGAACTCGAACGCCTGTGGCAAGTAAGGCACCACCATGTCGCTATGGCTGCCGCCGGGCACTTCGATGTAAGTGACATTCGCGCCGAGCTTTTTCAAGGCGGCCACCATGTTGCGCGACCCGGACACGTTGACGGTGTTGTCGGCGTCGCCGTGAACGACGAACTGCGGCAGCTCCTTCATGTTCTCCGCCAGCGAAGGCGCGCCGACGCCGGAGAATGCCACCAGCCCCGCCCACAGTTCGGGGTATTTGGAACCAAGCGCCCACGTCCCGATGGCGCCCATCGAATGCCCCATCAGGTAGATGCGCGACTCATCGACGTTGTAGGTCGCCTTCATCAAACGCAGGACTTCGAGCACGTCCTTTTCGCTGTACTCGATCCTGCGGCGCGATGTCGCGTCCGCGGCGCCCATCAGGTTCGAACCGTAAAAACCGTCGCGGCGATAACCGAGCGGCGCGGCCATCAGGAAACCGTGTTTTTCGGCGAGCTGCGGCGGCAGCTGAGAGTATGAATCGAAAAACGAGTCTTCATTGCCGCCCAGCCCATGCAGCGCGATCACCAGCGGCGTCGCTCTCGACGCGGAGTACGCCTTGGGCACGTAGACGCGATACGGCATCACCTCGTTTGCGCCTGCCAGAAGATAATGACGCTCGAAATCGCCGGTTCTGTTTTTGAAAGGATCCGTACCGGTCTTCGCAGCCGCGGCGATCGCCTCGGCCTTACGGATTTCCGTCGAGACGTCAAAATCCTGCAGCTCGACGCGCCCCCGATTGACGTTGCGAATGAAATCCGCCGGGTACGCGATGTCGGCTCGAATGGCTTCGGGCGCGGCTGCGGCGGCAAGCTCCAGTGCCTTCAGCTTGGCCTCGAGACCTTTGTGCAGGAACACCGCCAGCGTCGCCGCACCCAGCGATGCGGTGCCGTCGAATACCTCGGCTTCGATGACCATTGCGCCCTCCTCGGTCCCGGCAAGATCGACCTCCAGCAGCAGTGGCGACTCGCGCAAATCGCGGCTCACGCCATCGAAGGTGCCTAGCTCGCGGCCGGCTGCCGGCGGAGCCGCGACGCCCTGGCGTGGAGCCGGCTGTCGTATGCGGATCGAGAGCTTTGTTGTCAGCGACGGCGTCAACTCGATCGACGGCCGATAGATTTGTTCCAGCCGCAGCGCGTAAGGAACGGAAGAATCGACAACGGTGCGGTCGCTGCGCAAGACGAGCGACGATCGGTAGTCGAGCTGTGGCGTCCACGCCTGCTGGTTGAGCAAGGCGAAGCCACGCGCCAGCTGGCGGCGCACTTCACCCTGATTGCCCTCGCGCCTCGCCGCCGCGATCGCCTTGTCGACGTCGTCCAGCTGCGCCTTCAGACCGCCCTCCGCCTTCGCCGCGGCCTTCAACGAGTTGTAGCGGACCGACAACGAGTTGATATTTGGCAGCGCCTGCGCAAATGCAATGGCCGGCAACAAAAGGATTGCGGCTAAGAGAAATCTACGCATCTGTTTCCAGCTCCCTAGCTCCCTAGCTCCCCAGCTCCCTAGCTCCCTAACTCCCTAACTCCCTAGCTCCCTAACTCCCTAACTCGCTAACGCAAACGCGATCAACTCGGCATTTGACCCGGCTCCGGCGGCGACAACAATGTATTGCCTGCCTTGATGGAGATATGTCATCGGGGCGGCCATTGGTCTGGCTTGCGGATCGAACTCCCACAGCGGCGCACCGGTCGCTTTGTCGTAGGCGCGGAGCCGCGTCGGCTCGAGGATCGGCTTGCTCAACGGCCGGCCGCCGACCGGGAGATTCTGGCCGCCGCCAAGGTTGGGCGAGCCCATCGCCACGAACAGCAGGCTCTTAGTCACCAGCACCGCGTTACGGATCGCGGCGCCAAGCGGCGGCAGGTTGAGCTCCTTCAACAGCGGATGATTGCGTGGCCCGTCGCCAATTGCCGTCGTCCACCTGATGTCGCCTTTGTTCAAGTCGATCGCGGTGACGCGGCCGTAGGGCGGCTTCACGATCGGGAGGCCGTCGAGCATCGGCGGCATCATCGTTCCGCCGCGGACGTAGAGCAGGTTGCTGCGCGTCGGGTTTGGCTTGACGAGCTGCACGACGATCGGGCTGGTCATCGACGGCACATACAGCGTCGCCGTCTCGGGATCGAATGCGGCGCCCGCCCAGTTCGCCCCGCCCGCCCAGCCCGGATTGACGATCGTGCCCTTCTCCGACGGCGGCGTGAACAGCGGGCCGGTTTCGAATTGCTTGAACACCTCGAGCGCAGCGGCCTTCAACTCCGGAGTGAAATCGATCAGATCGGCCTCGGTCACGCCTTGGCGTTCGTAGGCCGGCGGCTTCGTCGGGAATGGTTGCGTCGGATGCGCCCGCTCGCCCGGCACGGTCGATGGCGGCACCGGCCGCTCTTCGATCGGCCACACCGGAGCGCCGGTACGGCGATCCAGAACGTAGGTAAAACCTTGCTTGCTGACCTGGGCGAGCGCTTTTATCGTTCTACCGTCGACGTTGATGTCGACCAGGATCGGAGCCGCGGGAAAGTCGTAATCCCAGATGCCATGATGGACTCCCTGGAAGTGCCACACGCGCTTGCCCGTTCTCGCATCGACCGCCATGATCGTTTCGGCAAACAGGTTCGCGCCCGGACGATGACCTCCATAAAAATCGTCTGTGGGCGTCCCGAACGGCAGATACACGTAACCAAGCTCGTCGTCGGTCGACATATTGGTCCACACGTTGGTGCTGCCGGTGTAGGTCCAGGAGTCGTCGCCCCACGTGTCGTTACCGAACTCGCCCTTCTGCGGGATCGAGTGAATGGTCCACAATTTCTTTCCGGTGCGGACGTCGAATCCGCTGACATCGCCGCGCGGCCACTCCTTGTGCGTCGGACCGTCGTGAATGCTGGCGCCGACCACGACGACGCCACGGGTGACGACCGGCGCGGCGCTGACCGAGTAATTGGTGGCACGCACGGCGTGCGCGACGCCGGCCATCAGATCGACCTTCCCAGCGTCACCGAATTCGGTATCGAGCTTGCCGCTTTTCGCATCAACCGAGATCAAGTACGCGTCGTGAGTGCCCAACAGCAGCCGATCGTTCTTGCCGTCCGACCAGAACGCGACGCCGCGATGCACGAACCCGAGATTGCCCGGGCGTCCGGTCCGCCAGTTGCCGGGGTCGAGCACCCAGGTCGTCTGACCCGTGGCCGGATCGATCGCCGCGAGCTGGCCAAGCGACGTCACGGTGTAAAGGACGCCCTTCACCATCAACGGCGTGTCGGCGTAACCTCCGGGCCGCGCGGTGGGATTCGCGTCGACGATCGCGTTGTCCGGTGACGTCCACCGCCAGGCGATCTTCAGATCCTTGATGGTGTCCTTGTTGATTTGATCGAGCGCCGAGTACTTATGACTCCCGGCGTTTCCCGAATAGTGCGTCCACTCCGCGGAGCGGTTCTGAGCCATGGCGATCGATAAGCTGATCGCAACAAACGACGCGACAGGCGCGAGTCGACGCATGGATTTGCCCTCTTGAAGTGCGCCAATCCTAGCATTAGGATTCGATGCCCCTTGAGGAGAACGTTTTCATATGAATTCCATCATTCGCGTGCTGCCGGTCGTTGTGTTCGCGGCCGCCCTGTTCACCGCTGTCACCGCCGACGCGCAGGGCACCGATGTGACCGGCGAATGGGCGTTCGAGGTCCAGACTGACCAGGGCAGCGGCTCGCCCACCATCACGTTCAAGCAAGGCGGCGAGAAGCTGACCGGCAAATATGCCGGCCAACTCGGCAATGCCGATCTGACAGGGACAGTGAAAGGTAATGCAATTCGTTTCACGTTCACGGTCGACGCCCAGGGCCAGCAGGCGCCTGTTACTTACGAAGGCACGGTCGAGAAGACGACCATGAAGGGCAAGCTGGATATCGGCGGAATGGTCAGCGGCACCTTCACGGCCAAGAAGAAATGATCCAAATCTACGTATCCCATTCCCATTGACACCGTTTCACACCTACTGCTTAATGTGGTCGTTTGCAGGCGTGCATAACACCTGCAGTCTTGAAGGCTCACGCACAGCGCCGTGGGCGCGGGTCAGAAACGCCGGCGCGGCTTTGGGCCGACACCGGCAACAGCGTGAGGCTTGCCCCGGTCTGCCATCGGGGATTAAGGGAGGAACACTTGTGATGCGTTCGCTTGCGGTTCGTTGTGTTGTTTTGCTGACCCTCGTACTCACGCCGACGATCGCGTCGGCGCAGACCAGTGCGATCTCCGGCACTGTCAAGGACGCGTCCGGCGGCGTGCTTCCCGGCGTGACCGTTGAAGTCTCGAGCCCGGCGCTGATCGAAAAGACCCGTTCGACCGTGACCAGCGGCGAGGGGACCTATTCGATCCTCGCGCTTCGGCCCGGCGTCTACACCGTCAAGTTCGAGCTGCCCGGCTTCAGCACCGTCATTCGCGAAGGTGTGGAGCTGACCTCGGACTTCACCGCGACGATTAACGTCGACCTGAAAGTCGGCACGCTCGAAGAAACGCTGACGGTGACCGGCGAGTCGCCGATCGTCGACACCTCGAACATCACCCAGCGCGTGGTGATGACCCAGGAGGTGCGCGACGCGCTGCCGACCGGCCGCAACATCCAGGCGGTCGGCATCATGATTCCCGGCACGACGCTCGCCCTCGGCGGCGGCGGCGCGCTGTCGCGCGACGTCGGCGGCTCGGGCAACCTGCAGCAATCGCCGCTCCAGTACCGCGGTTCCGGCGACACCGTGCAGACGATTGAAGGCCTGCGCCTCAACAACCTCTGCGCGCAGGGCGCGTACTCCGGCGTCTACTGGAACGACGCCAGCTTCGAGGAGTTCAGCTACATTACGGGCGCCGACTCGGCCGAAGTCGGCCAGGGCGGCATGCGCGTCAACATGGTGCCGCGCGATGGCGGCAACTCGTTCCGCGGCTCGGCGGTGTTCAATTACGCCGGCGAAGACTTTGGATCGGACAATTGCGGATCGCCGGGCATTGGCCAGCCGTGCACGCGCGCGAACCTGAGCGGCAGCAAGACGTTCAATCCCAACAACACGCTCACCAACGTCGACGTCATCAAGAAGATCTGGGACGTCAACCCCTCGGTGGGCGGACCGATCGTCAGAAACAAAGTCTGGTTCAACTACACGTTCAGGCATTGGGGCTCGGACAAGACCAAGGCCGACTCCTACTTCGACAGCAACCCGTCGCCGTTCATTTACACGCCGGACTTCACGCGGCCCGGCATCGACGATGGCCACATTGTCAGCAACGCG
>DASPNQ010000083.1:0-4655 GCA_035626435.1 Vicinamibacterales bacterium | reverse complement strand
GCTCGGCGTCGGGATTCGGCGCGAAGTAATCGGTATCGACGCCGGTTGGGATCCAGGTGATCTCCGATTGCGGAGCAAGCGCCGCGAGACGATTGCGATCGTCAGCGGAGACCGCGATGGTGAGGTCGGCGGCCCGGCACGCGGCGCCTTCGCGCGCGCGCAGCTTGCGCCACTCGATCTCCAACAGCGCGCGGCGCCACGGCGAACGCTCGAGGTCGCACAATCGTTTCCAGATCAAATATTCGACGTTGTGCTCGAAGAGCACGGTAGGCACCGGACCAGTCAGTGGAACGCTGTTCACCGCGAAGAGGAAATCGGCGACACACACGTCGACCTGGCGCGAGGCAATCAACCGTTCGACACACGCGCGAACTTCCGGCACGCGCCACTTCCACAAATCGACGGGATCGCGCGACAGCCAAGAGCGCGCGACGCTGAGCGGGAACGCCGCGCTGCCGCGTTTCGGCGGTTGGTAGGCGAACGAATGGATGCGGTCCCTGGACCCAACGATGTCGTTGAGGCCGGCGGGATCATCGCCCTCTGCGTGCGTCGTGACGACGGTCACTTCATGACGCCGTGCCAACTGCTTGATGATTTGCAGGCTCCGGGTGCGGCCGCCGCTGGTGGGCGGCCACAGGCCGCCCATCTTGACCCACAGGATTCGCATCATGCCGCAGCGCGGTCCTGCGCCGCCTCCATCACCGATTCCGGCGCCTCGCGATCGATGAAAATGCGCTGCCAGATTTCAAGGTTGATCAGCAGCCAGAGGCGATGCCCGTGTTGGGCGGCCCCGCTCGTGTGTTCCTGGACCAGATCGCGAAGCGCGTCAGGGTCGAACATGCCGCGTTGTTCCGCGCGCGGCGACAGCACGAACTCGTGGAGCAGCGGCTGGAACGCGCCCGACAACCATCGGCCGATCGGCACCGGAAATCCCATCTTGCGGCGCGTCAGGATCGCCCGAGGGATCAGGTCCGCGACGGCAGCGCGCAGCAATGCCTTGGTCTGCCACCCGCGCAATTTCATGGCGGAGGGCAACGCGGTGACCCGCTCGACGATCTGATCGTCGAGGAACGGCACACGGCTCTCGATCGACGCCGCCATGCTCATCTGGTCCTGCTTCATCAGCAGCTCGTGCAAGTAGGTCTGCAGGTCATATCGACCCATGCGATCGAGCAGATCGCCGCGTTCCCCATTGAATTCCTCGAGTGCGTGCGCATGCACGTCGTAATTGAGGAGATCGGGGTGCGACAGCAATTGCCGCTGGCGTGCTTCGGACATCACGGCGAAGTTTTCGAAATAGATATCCCGCAGACCAGGCGCGCAGCCGAGGAACGTCCGGTCGAGAACGCGCGACACGCGGCCCGGCAGGTGGCCGACCAACCGTCGCACGGCGGGCCGCATGCGGGGCGGCGTCACCGCCCAATAGGCGCGGCCCAGCCGCTCGTTCCAGTGGGTGACGCGATAGCGGTTGTACCCGAGGAACAATTCGTCCGCGCCTTCGCCGGTCAGTACCACCTTGACGTGTTGGCTCGCGAGACGCGAGACGAAGTTGAGTGGCACGCTCGAGGGGAATGCGATCGGCTCGTCCTCGTGCCAGATCAGATGTGGCAGCGCCTCGAAGAACTCGCCGGGCGCCACCGTGACTTCGCGATGATGCGAGCCGATCGCATCGGCGACCTGCCGGGCGTAGGCCAACTCGTTGGCATCGCGATCGGCAAAGCCGACCGCAAATGTCTGCACCGGCTGCTTGGTCAACCGGGTCGCGATCGACGCCAGCGCGCTCGAATCGATGCCGCCGGACAGGAACACGCCGAGCGGCACATCGCTCATCAAATGGCGGCGCACCGCGTCGAACAGCGCCTCGCGAAGTTCGGCGGCTTCGGTTGCAAACGGCCGCGGCGGCGCGCTGGCCGGCGCCGGCAGATGCCAGTAGCGTCGCGTGCGCACGCCGTGTTGACAAGACCACGTCAGGGTATGCCCCGGAAGCAGCCGTTTGATGCCGCGAAACATGGTGTGCTCGCCATTGACGTAGCCGTTGGTCAGGTACGCGGGGAGCTGCCGATGGTCGAGGGAGGGCCGGTGGCTCATCACCTCCAGCAGGGCCTTGATCTCGGACGCAAACAGCAGCTCCGTCGCGCCGACCGAGTAGTAGAGCGGCTTGATGCCGAGGCGATCCCGGCCGAGCGTGAGCGTGCGCGCAGTGCCGTCCCAAATCGCAAACGCAAACATCCCGTGGAGCCGCTCGGCGGCCTTCTCGCCACTGTCCTCGAACGCGTGAATGATCGTTTCGGTGTCGCACCGCGACCGATACCGGTGGCCGCCGGCTTCGAGCTGCGGTCGCAACTCCATGTGGTTGTAAATCTCACCGTTGAAGACGATCTGGATCGTGCCGTCTTCGTTGGTCATCGGCTGCTGGCCGCCCGCGACGTCGACGATGGCGAGACGGCGGTGGGCGAGGCCAATCGGGCCGTCGACAAACAAGCCCGAGCCGTCGGGGCCGCGATGCGTCAGCACGTCACGCATCCGCCGCAGTCGATCCGCGTCGACAGTGACCTCAGGGTCAAATGAGAGAATGCCGGCAATGCCGCACATGACAGTTACTCGAGAGTGACGATGGAATCGGTGAAGTGCAGGGCGCGGCCGACTGCCGGCGCGTAAATCGAGACGGGGAGTCCGTCTGCGCTGGTGGCGTCGATCTCCGGCCGCACGTCCGCGCTGCGCTGCGGATACAGGACGGTCACTATTCGCACCGGCAACGGCGCGTGGCTGCGATAGACCAACGCCGGTGCGGCACGGCGTTGGCCGTAGTCCATCGAGATCCAGCCGCGGATCGGGTT
Organism: Vicinamibacterales bacterium; assembly: GCA_035626435.1. Classification (GTDB taxonomy): domain Bacteria; phylum Acidobacteriota; class Vicinamibacteria; order Vicinamibacterales; family UBA2999; genus 12-FULL-67-14b. The sequence continues at coordinate 1,818 of DASPNQ010000083.1, read as the reverse complement.
GGTGTCGCCGGTTCTGATGTCGGCCTCGAGCGGTGCGCTCGAGAACGGCATCACCCAGAGCGCTCGCCGACGAACGGTCGTCGCCCGTGCAGTCGTGCCCGTCAACTCGACGGGAATGTCGTCGAACTGAAACGTCACCTCGACATCGTGCCGCTCGCCGCCGGTGAGATCGTCGATCACGACCCAGAAGTGTGGCTTCACCCAGGCGACGCGCCGCCGATGAACGACCGGCGCGTAGGCGCGATGCTCTGCGTCGACGAGATCGAGGTGTGGCGTGCTGCGGAAATCGCGCAACACCACTCGCGGCCGGCTGTGCCAACGGAATGGGCCGGCCGGACGAGCTTGACTGCGGCCGTCGATCATGACGGTGCTGTGCGCGGCGGAACTGCGAAAGTAATCACGCCACTCGGGTGCGCCCGTGTAGGTGTAGGTCCCGGCGTCGACGAGGCAGTTGTCGCCAAACACGGAGCATTGAATGCTCAACAGATCCGCGTGGCCGTGTCCGCTGCTGACGTGGCACCCCAGCGGTCCGATGTCGACGATCATCTGATGCGCGTCCCGATCGCGGCTGTCGCGGAGCACGGCGTATCCACCGTGTCGATACAGCGTGGTCTCACTGCGCTTCGGTCGCGGCGCCGTTGGGGTGGCATCGCTGCCGAACAGCCATATCGCGTCGGGCGCATTCCGCTCGATTGTCGTTCCAGGATCGCCGGCGGATCTGCGCGCGAGCGGCATCAGCCACCCGCCGTCGGCATCGCCGATGCCGGGCAGCGAGCCATCGGGACGGCGTACGGTCTCGAGGAAATCGATGACCGACTCCAACCGCTGAACCACCCTGGCGGGGACAGCGCGGCGTGCGCGGCGGGCAAGCAGCACGTAGTGCAGATAGAAGTCGGCGGTATAACGCTGATAGCACGTCGACTGCTCGAAATAGACGCCGTCGCTGCTGATTTGCTGATCGACTTGCGCATTCAGCGTGTCGGCGCCCGCGTCGCACCACCGTGCGGCCGCTCGGAATTGCGGAAACAGCGTTCCGGCGTAGAACAAACCGAGCGCTTCGCCGGTCAGATGAGTATTGGGCGAGTAATACTGCGACAGGTACCGCAGCACGTGAGTGGCATGGGCGTGGACTGACGCGAGCATGATCGTCAGCGTGTCGCCGGCGAGCAGCGCCGAGTGGCGCAGCAATGCGATCACCCACGTCCATGAAATCAATCGGAACGCGACTTCCAAGCTGCTCGCCCAATTGATGCCGAGACCGACGGGATTAGCGGCGATCCAGGAGCGGATCGCCGACAGCGCCGCGTCTGCGTAACGTCGGTCACCGGACAGCACGTACGCCTGCGCCAGACGCACAACCCACTGATGGCGGCTGAGCTCCCAGACGACTTTGCTGTCGCCGACGCGCGCGGCATCGAGCGCATCGATGCGGCTCCAATGCACGAGGTCGGTTCTCCGCGACAGCAGCGGATCGAGGTGCCAGTCGATCGGCTCGCCGAATGACAAACCTCGATAACCGAGCAGATCGAATCGGTGGCCAAGCAGCGCCTCCGCTTCGGTGGTAATGGCATCGACGTAGGCGCGATGCCCATCCCGAATGATCGCGGCCGTCGCCTCGTTGACGCCGGCAAAGAAGCGGTCGTCGAACGTCCGGCGAATCGCCGACAACGCCGCATCGGGATCGGCAAACCCAGGCGCGTGTCGCGCAAGCGTGCCCTCGGGCGTCGCCGCATCGGCGGCGCTGCGGAGGCGATCGAGCCACTTGGCCCCTTCCTGGCGGCCGCGGTAACCGACCTCCATCAGGCCCATACCCGCAAG
>DASPNQ010000082.1:0-3657 GCA_035626435.1 Vicinamibacterales bacterium | reverse complement strand
GTCGGCGCGGCCGCTCACCACGTCCTCGATCTCGCGCCGAATCTGAATCATCGCGTCACAGAAGCGATCGAGCTCGCCTTTGTCCTCGCTCTCGGTCGGTTCGACCATGAGCGTGCCGGCGACCGGGAACGACACGGTGGGGGCGTGGAAGCCGAAATCCATCAGCCGCTTGGCCACGTCCATTTCGTCGACGCCCGATTCCTTGAAGCCGCGCAAGTCGAAGATCAGCTCGTGCGCCACGCGGCCGTTGCCGCGGGCGTAGAGCACCGGGTAATGCCGCTCGAGCCGCGCCTTGATGTAGTTGGCGTTCAGGATGGCATACCGCGTCGCGTCGGTCAGTCCCTGCGCGCCCAGCATGCGGATGTAGCCGTACGAGATCAGCAGGATGCTGGCGCTGCCCCAGGGAGCCGCGCTCACGGGAGGAATCGCCTGTGCGCCGCCAACCTGCGCCAATGGGTGGCCGGGCAGAAACGGCGCGAGGTGCTTCGCCACCCCGATCGGACCCATACCGGGGCCGCCACCACCATGCGGAATCGCAAACGTCTTGTGCAGGTTCAGATGGCAGACATCCGCGCCGATGTTCGCCGGACTGGTAAGGCCGACCTGCGCGTTCATGTTGGCGCCGTCCATGTAGACCTGACCGCCATACTGATGGATGGTCGCGCAGATGTCGCGGATCGAATCCTCGAAGACGCCATGCGTCGAGGGGTAGGTGATCATCAACCCCGCGAGGTCCTTGGCGTGTTCGGCGGCCTTCTTCTTCAGATCGTCGACGTCGACGTTGCCGCTCGCATCGGACGAGACGACGATCACCTTGAAGCCGGCCATCACCGCGCTCGCGGGATTGGTGCCGTGCGCGGAAGCCGGAATCAACACGACGTCGCGCGCGCCCTCACCTCGAGACTGGTGATACGCGCGCATCACGGCGAGGCCGGCAAACTCCCCCTGTGCGCCGGAGTTGGGCTGCAACGATACCGCCGCAAAACCGGTGATCGCGCACAGCGCCTGCTCGAGCTCTTCGGTGATCTGACGGTAGCCTTCGGTCTGATCCGCCGGCGCAAATGGATGAATCCGCGAGAACTCGTCCCAAGAAACCGGATACATCTCGCTGGCCGCGTTGAGCTTCATCGTGCAGGAGCCGAGCGGGATCATCGACGTATCGAGACCGATGTCCTTCCGTTCGAGGCTGCGGATGTAGCGCATCATCTCGCTTTCGGAGCGATGCGAATTGAAGACGGGATGCGTCAGGTACGGGGTGTTGCGCTGGAGGGCGGGCGGCCATGCCGGCGGCCCGCTGTTAGCGTCGATGTTCGAACGGCTGCCGCTCTTGCCCGCGGCCCGGCCGAAAATATCGACGACCGCCTCGAGGTCACCCGCAGTCGTCGTCTCATCGAGCGCGATGCCGATTTCGCGGTCGCCGACGTAGCGGAAGTTGATGCCTGCCGCAATCGCGTCCGCGCGGATCGCGGCGAGCTGCGCCGGCTCCACAACCAGTCGCAGCGTGTCGAAGTAATGCGGGTTCTGCTGCCGGTAGCCGAGACCCTTCAGCGCGCCGTCGAGCGCGCGCGTCAGCGCGTGCACGCGCGTGGCGATCGCCTTGATGCCTTCGGGGCCGTGATACACGGCGTACATCGCCGCCATGTTCGCGAGCAGCGCCTGCGCGGTGCAGATATTCGACGTCGCCTTCTCTCGCCGGATGTGCTGTTCGCGCGTCTGCAGCGACATCCGATACGCGCGATTGCCGTGCGCGTCGATCGATACGCCAATCACGCGACCGGGCATGTGCCGGACAAATTCCTGGCTGGTCCCGAAGAACGCCGCGTGCGGCCCGCCAAACCCGAGCGGCACGCCGAATCGCTGCGAGTTGCCGAACACCACGTCGGCGCCCGCCTCACCGGGTGAGGTCGCGAGCGCCAGAGCCAGGAGATCGGTTGCAACGGCGACCTTCACATTCGCCGCGTGCGCCTTGTCGATGAATGGCTTCAGGTCATCGAGCCGGCCGGCTTCGTCCGGGTATTGCAGCAATACGCCGAACGCGTCGGGCGCATCGAGATTCAGGCGATCGGTCGGCGCGATTTCGAGCTTGATACCAAGCGGTTCGGCGCGGCTCTGCAGCACCGCGATCGTCTGCGGAAAGCAGCGATCCGAGACCAGAAACGTGCCGTTCGCGGCGCCAAGCTTCTTGCCCTGGACGCGATGCAACAGCGTCATCGCTTCGCCGGCCGCAGTGCCTTCGTCGAGCAGCGACGCGTTGGCCACCGCCATCCCGGTCAAGTCCGTCACCATCGTCTGGAAATTGAGGAGCGACTCGAGGCGGCCCTGGGCGATTTCGGCCTGATACGGCGTGTACGGCGTGTACCAGCCCGGATTCTCGAAGACCATCCGGCGGATGACGGCCGGCGTCAGCGTGTCCGAATATCCGAGGCCGATGAAGCTGCGAAAGACCTTGTTCTTCTTCGCGATGGTCCTCAGACGCGACAGATACGTCGACTCGCTCTCGGCGGGCGGCAGGTCGAGCGGCGCTTTCAGCCTGATGCTTGCCGGAATCGCGTCGTCGATCAGCGCATCGAGTGACGCGGCGCCGACTTCCTCGAGCATCGCCGAAATGTCGTCACCGCGCGGGCCGATGTGGCGCGGCCCAAACGTATCGAGCGCCGGAAAGTTCGCGTGCGTCATTTCTGAATGAGTTGCTCGTACGCGCCGGCATCCATCAACGACGCCAGCTCACTCGCGTTGGTCAGCTTGACCTTGACCATCCAGGTCTCGTGCGGCTGGCTGTTGACGTGATCGGGCCGGTCTTTCAACGAGGCATTGGTCTCGAGCACCTCGCCCGTCACGGGCGCGAACAGCTCCGAGACCGCCTTGACGGACTCGATGGTGCCGAACACCTGCCCGGCGGTTATCGTCGAGCCGACATCGGGCAATTCGACATACACCACGTCGCCGAGCTGCTGCTGGGCGAAGTCGGTGATGCCAATGGTGCCGGTCTCACCGTCAACGCGGATCCACTCGTGCTCTTTGGTGTACTTGAGGTCTGCTGGGTAGCTCATAGGGGGTCGCCTTCGGACGTCGGCCGGTTCTACTTCTTCGCTCGTTTGTAAAACGGCAGCGGCACGACCACTGCCCTGGCCTTGCGGCCCCGGATGTCGATTTCCAGTTCGGTACCTGGCGCCTTCAACGCCGGCGGAACGTAAGCCATGCCGATGGCTTTTTTCAGGAACGGCGTCTGCGTGCCGCTGGTGACGACGCCGACCGGTTCACCGTTATGGAATACGGCATGACCGTGACGGGCAATGGCGCGTTCGATCATTTCGAAGCCGACGAGGATCTTGGAAACGCCTTCCGCCTTTTGCTTGTGGATGACGTCGCGGCCGAGAAACTCCGGTTTGTTCCAGCCGACGATCCAGCCCAGGTCGGCTTCCATGACCGTCGAGTGCTCGTCGATGTCGTTGCCGTACAGCCGCATCGCCGCTTCGAGACGCAGCGTGTCGCGCGCGCCGAGGCCGCAGGGGATCAGACCGAGCGGTTTACCGGCGTCGAGCAGCGCATCCCAGACACGCGGCGCCATCGCGGGCGGCACCATCACCTCGAACCCGTCCTCACCGGTATAGCCGGTGCGCGAGACGGTGCCGCGAACGCCGGCAATCTCGCCGTGCG
>DASPNQ010000081.1:0-3048 GCA_035626435.1 Vicinamibacterales bacterium | reverse complement strand
CCCTCGTGCAGCAGCTCCGCGCACTTGGCGGGCACGTCGAAGCGCACGTCGAATTGGTCGGGGTGGGCATCGAGGCCGTAGACCAACGGTTTCGTATTGAGATAGGAAACCGCTCCGAGACGAAGCGGCGTCACGGCGCGTCAGACCCGCCCGGCACGGCCTCAACCGGCTTGAACCCCGCGGCGACGATGTTCCGGCGGACGTCTTCCGCGGCGGTGCGTCGGCGGCCGAGCGATTCATCGTCCACCGTCGAAACGCGGTCGAGATGATTGGCGCCGAACGTCAGCGCCACTTGCGCCAGCTTCGGGCCGTACTGCGTCCAATCGACCTGGATGATCTTGACGGACGGCAATCCCACACGCGCCAGGGCCACCGAACGCACATCGTGATAGCCGGTCGTCGGGACGGCGATCGATTGCTCTCTGGGCAACGGCGCGACAGCATCGATCGACGGTACGGCTTGCACTATCGCGCGAACCGTCAGGATGTACACGGTCCGGCCGGTCGTGAGCGGCTTTTGTAGCGACAGGCACCGAATCGGCAGTCCGGCCTCGTGGGCAGCCCTGAACACTGCGATATCTGCGACGCGATCGACCGGCGCTTCGACCAGCGCGTCGAGGCCGGCATACTTCAAATGCGCGAGCACCTTGTCGAGATCGCCCCAGTTTCGATCGATGATGTCGGCAAGCGAGAAGCCCGTCAGCAGCTGTGGGCCCGCGAGCATCCTGGCTTCGGCGACCAGTGCCTCGGCTTCCTCCAACGTCGCCGGCAAGCGCGACAGGCGACATTCGGCGCCCGCCGTACCCGAGCTGCCCGGTGCCGCAGGATCCAGTTCGACCACGCGTGTGAACGTCACCTCGTCGCCGAACCGCGCACGCCGCACCTCGTCCGCCAACATGCCCAGCGACAACACGTCGGCGGCTGCCAGCTCGTCGAGCTCCGCCGCCGTGAGCAGCTCACCGGCTTTTGCCCGCTCCGCCAGTGTGGGATCGATATTCACTGCCGCATCAACTCCACGATTCGAACCGCCAGAGCCAGCGCCGCGCGGCCCTGTTCTCCGGCGACCGCCGGGGCGCGTCCTTCGCGAATTGCCGCGATGAAATCCTCGAGCTCCCGCTTCAGCGGCTCGTCGCCCGGCACCGCCTGCTTGCCGCCGCCGATGGTCGGTAGCGCTCCCGGCTGCGGGATGAGGTGATACATCTCGACTTCTTTCGAGGCCGTGTCAATCGACACGTAGCTTTCGCGCTGGAAGAACCGCACTTTGCGCACTTGTTCCCTGCTGATCCGGCTCGCCGTCAAGTTGGCGATACAACCATTCTTGAACCGCAGGCGGGCGTTGGCAATATCCACTTTCGGTGTCAATACCGGCACGCCCACCGCTTCGACACTGTCGATCTCGCTCGGCACCGCGCTCAGGATCAGATCGAGATCGTGAATCATCAGGTCGAGCACGACGTCGATATCGAGGCTGCGCCCGGGCATGGTCCCGAGCCGGTGCACCTCGATGAATCGCGGATCCTTGATGTAGGCCCGCGCCGCCATCACCGCGGGATTGAAGCGTTCGCTATGGCCGACGGCAAGCACCGCGCCGGACCGCAGTGCCGCCGCGATCACGCGGTCGGCCTCCTCCACCGTTTGCGTGATCGGCTTCTCGATCAGCATGTGCACGCCGGCGTCGAGCAGCCGTTCGGCAATCGACGCGTGGCTCTCGGTCGGCGTCGCGATCACCACCGCCTCGACGCGGCCGTCAATGTCGCGCGCGTCGCCGTAGGCCGTGGCGCCGAACTCGGCGGCGATCTCCGCCGCCCGCGCCCGGTTGGTATCGACCACCGCCGCCAACGTGACATCGGGCAGCGAGGCGAGAATGCGCGCGTGATGCCGGCCGAGGTGGCCGACGCCGATGACCGCGACCCTCATGAGCGGCCCCCGCCCGTCGCGGCAGCGGCGATGGTTCTGCCGACGACAGCGATGCCGGCTTCGTTCGCGGACTGGAAAAACGCCTCGCGATCGAAAATCAGGGTGCGGCCCGCGTCGAGCGACAGGCAGGTAGCGCCTGCGACGCGCATCGCCTGGATGGTCGCCAGACCGACAATCGGCACGTCGAACCGCATGTCCTGATTCGGCTTCGCGACTTTGATGATCGTCACGCCGCGGCCGGCAAGATGACCGGCACGCGCGATCGTTTCATCGGTGCCTTCCATGGCCTCGACCGCCACCACCGCCTGATGCTTGACGGCAATGGTCTGGCCGATGTCGAGACCGGCAACGGTGTCCGCGATGCGGTAGCCGAAGTCGAGATCCTTGCGCTCTTGTTCGTTCGGCACTCGATCGGCCAGCTGACCGCCGCCTGCCAGTAACGGTTCGAGGAAGGCCGCCGAGTTGAGCAGTTCGACACCGCGCTCGCGCATCAGATCCGCCACCGCACCGATCAGCGCGTCCGTGTTCATGCCCTTCAACTTGCCGAGCAGCGACATCGCCGTCATGTCCGGGACGAAGCCGCCAAAGATCTTGACGTGTTTGACCTGACCGGCCATCACCGCCGTCTTGATGTCGCGATCCTTCAGAATCTGCAGGAACGTCCCGAGCTGGCCGATCGAAATCCAGTGAACCGCTGCGCCCGCGGCCGCGGCCGCCGCCTCGATCTCCTTCGACGCTTCTTCCTTCAGGGCGATCACGGTGATGTCGTGACCCATCGAGCGCGCCGCATCCAGAACCAGGAATGGGAATTTCCCATTGCCGGCGATGATGCCCAGATTCACTGTGAACCCTCGCGGCCGACCGTCGCGATGCACGGCCGCGATGAACCGTCGCCGTAAACCATCGCGCTACTCTTCGCCGTCGTCGGATTTCCTGGAGCTGCGGCGCAGGATCACGCCGCGCGAGGCGGTCCGGATGAAGTCGATGAGGTTGTCGACCTCGGGACATTTGAGGGACGCGTCGCTGTCGATCTTGGCCGTCGCCTGCGAGGTATTGAGTCTGGACTGCGTGAGGTAACGGTAGGCGGTGCGCAGTTTCTTGAGCGTGTCGTCGGTGAAGCCGCGCCGCTTC
>DASPNQ010000080.1:0-32959 GCA_035626435.1 Vicinamibacterales bacterium | reverse complement strand
GCGCGGCACCGGGTTCGGGTGGTGGACCACCCATCAGTTAATCGTCGCGTTGTCGTACTGGCTGATGATCTGGCCGGCGTGGGAAGTGCATCGATGGACGGGACGCTACGGCGTCATCACGTTTCTTGCGACGCTGGCGATCGTGATCGTCGGCGCCAACACGCGGCTGCACCTGTGGTTCACCGCACGCACCTATCCCGCTCATCTCGTGGCGCAGCGCAACAGCGTGCGGATGCTGGTCCGCGGGGCCGACATCGCATTCTCGTTAGTCATGATTGCCACCGGCCTGGTGATCGCCGACGCGCATACCGCATGGGGCGCGCTGTTCGTCGCCTTCGGCCTCGGCGCCGTGGTCGCGTTCCTGGTCATCGAGCCGGCGACGGCGCGGGCGGCATTCGGCAGCGCGGAGGTCAGACCGCCACGAACGCGAGGCTGACTTGCGGTCGCGCGTGCGGTTCCGGACTTAATCCTTCTCGCGCTCATGATCGGCCGCCGGCAGCTGCGGCAGGCCGCTCGACTTCGACGGCTTCAACAATCCAGTCTGCGTATAGGCCAGGAGTTTGTCGCGCGTATCGATGATGTCGAGATTGCGCATCGTCAACTGGCCGATCCGATCCTGCGGCGTGAAGAACACCTCCTCCCCCTTTTCCATCGTCAGCCGCTCGGGCTTGTAGGTCAGGTTCGGGCTCTGCGTGTCCAGGATCGAGTAATCGTTGCCGCGGCGCAATTCCAGCGTGACTTCCCCGGTGACGACGCGCGCCACCCAGCGTTGGGCGGTCTCGCGCAGCATCAGCGATTGCGAGTCGAACCAGCGCCCCTGGTACAGAAGCCGCCCGAGCCGGCGACCGTTGCTGCGGTACTGCTCGATCGTGTCTTCGTTATGGATGCCGGTGACGAGGCGCTCGTATGCGATGAACAGCAGGGCGAGACCCGGCGCTTCGTAAATGCCGCGGCTCTTCGCTTCGATGATGCGATTCTCGATCTGGTCGCTCATGCCGAGGCCGTGTCGCCCGCCGATCGCGTTGGCTTCCATGAACATCTCGAGCGCCGTCGAGAACGTTCGGCCGTTGATCGCGACCGGATGGCCCTCCTCGAAACGCACCGTCACGGTTTCCGGCTTCACCGTCGCATCCTCACGCCAGAACGCGACGCCCATGATCGGCTTGACGATGGTGATGCCTTTGTTGAGGAATTCGAGGTCCTTCGCTTCGTGCGTGGCGCCGAGGATGTTCGAGTCGGTCGAGTAGGCCTTCTCGACGCTCATCTTGTACTCGAAGCCGTGACGGAGCATGTACTCCGACATCTCCTTGCGGCCGCCCAGTTCGTCGATGAATTGCTGATCCAGCCACGGCTTGTAGATCCGTAAGTTCGGATTGGCGAGCAGTCCGTAGCGGTAGAACCGCTCGATGTCGTTGCCTTTGAACGTCGAACCGTCGCCCCAGATGTTGACGTCGTCTTCGCGCATCGCGGCGACGAGCATGGTGCCGGTGACCGCACGGCCAAGCGGCGTCGTGTTGAAGTAGGTCTGGCCCGCGGTGGAGATGTGAAATGCGCCGCACTGGAGCGCCGCCATGCCTTCAGCGACGAGCTGCTCGCGGCATTCGATCAGCCGGGCCTGTTCGGCGCCGTAGGCCATCGCTTTCCGCGGAATCTCGTTATAGTCGGTCTCATCCGGCTGTCCGAGGTTGGCTGTATAGGCGTATGGAACGGCCCCCTTCGCGCGCATCCAATGCAGCGCCGCGCTGGTGTCCAGCCCCCCAGAGAAGGCGATTCCGACTTTTTCTCCGAGGGGCAGGCTCTGAAGGATATTGGGCAAGGCCTTCTGATCTTATTGCAGGCAGCGCGGCCGTGCCCACGCCCGAGCGCCTTGGCCATAGGCGCACGTCAGGCGCCTTTAAACCTCGTCCGTAACAGCCACGGTCGGCAAAGCGCCACCACGTCCGTGGTGTACATGTTGCATACGACAATCTGCGTATTGACGATCCGTCTGCTGTACTGATGATCCATCTCATCCGTTTCCAAGTGTAGGGATTCCGATGCCAAGGCAGGGTGCGATTGGCGCACATTCAAACGTCGGTGAACTCGCGTCGACCGGAATCTCCGGTCTCGACGATATTTTGAACGGCGGCCTGTCCCGCGGCCGCTTGTACCTCGTCGAAGGGATACCAGGGTCCGGTAAGACAACGCTGGCGATGCAATTCCTGATGGAGGGTGCTCGTCGCGGCGAACAGGTGCTGTATGTGACGCTGTCGGAAACCGCGGAGGAGCTGCACAGCGTGGCGTCGGCGCATGGCTGGGACATCTCGGCGGTTCACGTGCGTGAACTGCTGCCGGATCAGAACACTCTGGAGTCCGACGAGCAGTACACGATGTATCACCCGTCGGAGGTCGAGCTGGCTTCGACGACGAAGCTGATTCTCGAGGACGTCCATCGCCTCAATCCGACGCGAGTGGTCTTCGATTCGCTGTCCGAACTACGGCTGGTCGCGGGGAATCCGCTTCGCTACCGCCGGCAAATCCTCGCGCTGAAGCAGTTCTTTTCGGGACGAGGCTGCACGGTCATCCTGCTCGACGACATGACGTCGTCGGACCAGGATCTGCACGTGCAGAGCATCGCCCACGGCGTCATCCTGCTGCAGCACTTGAGTCCCGAGTACGGCGCCGAGCGGCGGCGCATGCGCGTCATCAAGTATCGCGGCGCCGCGTTTCGCGGCGGGTACCACGATTACCTGATCAAGAAAGGCGGCCTCGTCGTGTTCCCGCGCCTGATCGCCGCGGAGAGCCGTCAAGCGACCCGGTCGGACAAACTGGCCTCGAACGTTGCGGAGCTCGACGCGCTGCTCGGCGGCGGCATCGAAGAAGGCACCAGCACCCTGATCGTCGGCGGCGCCGGCACCGGTAAATCGACGATCGCGGCGCAGTTTTGTTTCGCCGCGGCGAACCGCGGGCAGAAGTCGGTGATCATCCTGTTCGACGAAAGCCCGAACACGCTGTTCACGCGCTGCCGAGCGCTCGGACTCGATATCGAGCCTCATGTCGCGTCCGGAAAAATCAAAGTCGTGCAGGTCGACCCCGCAGAATTGTCGCCCGGGGAACTGACGTTCATGATTCGGAATGCCGTCGAGGGCGACGGCGCGAAGATCGTGGTCATCGACAGCCTCAACGGCTATCTCAATGCGATGCCCGAGGAGCGGTTCCTGACGATCCAACTGCACGAGCTGCTGATGTACTTGTCGCAGAACAGCGTCGCGACACTCTTGATCGGCGCGCACAAGGGCGTCATCGGATCGCAGATGCAGACGCCGGTCGATGCCAGCTATCTGGCCGATGCGGTGATCCTGTTGCGCTACTTCGAGGCTCGCGGCGAAGTGCGCCAGGCGATTTCCGTGGTCAAGAAGCGCGGCGGCGCCCATGAACGCACTATTCGCGAGTTTGCGATGTCGAAAGGGCGAATCCATGTCGGCGATCAGTTGCGGAAATTCCGCGGCGTGCTGACCGGCGTGCCGGTCTACGAGGGGCCGCCGGATCCGCTGTTCGACGGCGAGCCGAAATGACGGCGCCGAGCGACTTGCGCATCCTGGTGATGGCGCCGACGCCGCGCGACGGCGACATCACCCGCGAGCTGCTGGGCGGTTCGGCCATCGAGACGACACTCTGCCGCGATCTCTATGAGCTCACGCACGAGCTCGACGAGGGCGCGGCGGCGGCGTTGGTCGCCGAGGAGCATTTGACCGGCGGGTTGAAGGCGCCGCTCTGCGGCTGGCTCGAACGGCAGCCGCCGTGGTCGGACCTGCCGGTCCTGATCCTGACGCGGCCGGGCGCCGACTCGCCGGAGTTGGCGGAGGCGCGCCGCACGCTGGGCAACGTCACGCTGCTCGAGCGCCCGACGCGGGTCACGACGCTGATCAGCGCGGCACAGACGGCGATCCGGGCCCGGACCCGCCAATATCAGATCCGCGGTCATCTGGCAGAGCGATTGAAAAACGAACAGGCGCTGCGCTCGGCGGATCGCCGCAAGGACGAATTTCTCGCGACCCTCGGCCACGAGCTGCGCAACCCGCTGGCGCCGATCATGAACAGCCTCGAGATCCTCAAGCTCTCGGGCGCGTTCGACGATCCGCGGCTGATGCAGGCGTGCGCGGTGATGGAGCGGCAGGTCCATCACCTCAATCGTCTGGTCGACGACCTGCTCGAGGTCTCGCGCATCACGCGCGGCATCATCGAAGTCAAGAAGCAGCCGCTCGATCTGACGGCAATCGTCAAGGCGGCGATCGAAACCAGCCGTCCGGTGCTGGAGAACCTGCGGCATCAGCTGAACGTGGACTTCGACGCCGAGCCGATGTCGATCGCCGGCGACCCGGTGCGGCTGACGCAGGTGTTCGCCAACCTGCTGAACAACGCGGCGAAATATACCAACCACGGCGGCCTGATCACGGTGGCGACCCGCCGCGAGAACGGCGAGGCGGTCGTCAGCGTCAAGGACAACGGCATTGGCATCGCGCCGGCGCTGCTGTCACAGGTGTTCGACATGTTCATGCAGGTCGATCGATCGACGCGCCGCTCGCAGGGCGGTCTCGGGATCGGCCTGACGCTGGTGCGCAGTCTCGTGGCAATGCATGGCGGCACCGTCGAGGCGCGCAGCGAAGGCCAGGGCCTCGGCAGCGAGTTCATCGTCAGGCTGCCGCTGATCGAGCAACCAGCGGTCGCCGCGGCACAACAGCGGCGCATGGAACCGTTGCCCTCGCGGCGCATCCTGATCGTCGACGACAGCCGCGACGGCGGTGAAAGCCTGGCGATGCTGCTGCGCGTGCTCGGCGCGGAGGTCGCCCTCGCGCACAGCGGCCGCAACGCCCTGGAGTGCGTCGACACCTTCAAGCCCGACGTGGTGCTGCTCGACATCGGCATGCCCGGCATGGACGGCTATGAGGTCGCACGCCGCATCCGCGCCAACCCGGCCAATCGGCACATCTCGCTGATCGCGCTGACGGGTTGGGGGCAGGACGAAGACCGGCGACGATCGGTGGCCGCGGGATTCAATCACCACTTAGTGAAACCGGCGGACATCGATCAATTACGCCAACTGCTAACCGTGGCGTAATCAGCGGCCGTAAAGCTGGCATGGCTCTTGAATTAGCGACGGCTCATGAAGAGCGACGTCAAACAGTCCAACGCCATGCTGCGCTGGCAGTTCCGCCTGCGCAACCGCCTCCTGACGTGTGGCGTGGCGCGCACCGGCGCCACCGGCTACAGCGTCGTGACGGTTCCACATCACAACGTCAAGCAAGCCACCGTTGAAATCTACCGCGACCTGGTCTCGGCGCTACGCCGTCACGCGTCGATCGCGTCCGAGCTGCGCGCCAGCGGCTGGTCGATCGCGTCCTACACCACGCCGTAGTCAGTCGGGCAACGTGAAATAGAACGTGGCGCCGCCGTTAACGGTTGCGGCCGCCCACACCCGGCCGCCGTGCCGCCGGACGATCCGCTGCACGGTGGCCAGCCCGATGCCGGTTCCCGGAAATTCCTTCTCAGAGTGCAACCGCTGAAACGGCGAAAACAGTTTTGCCGCGTACGCACTATCGAAACCGGCGCCGTTGTCGCGCACGAAGAATGCCCGACCGCGCTCGGTGTCGGTCACGCCGAAGTGGACGACCGGCGAATCGATCTTGGAACAGAACTTCCACGCATTGCCCAGCAGGTTCTCGAGGACGATCTGCGCCAGCCGTGGATCGGCATGCGCCATCGCGTGCGGCTCGGCGGTAAACGCCACCTGCTGTGCGCGGCCGGCCGCCAGCTCGCTCGCCACCAGCCGCGCGATTGAACTGAGATCGACGGTGACGCGCGCCAGCGGCGCCCGCGAAATTCGCGACAACGTCAGCAAATCGTCAATCAAGTGCGACATCCGCATCGCGGCTGACGACACGCGAGTCAGGTAATCGCGGCCGGTGTCGTCAAGCACCCTGGCGTAGTCCTCCAGCAGCGCCTGGCTGAAGCCTTGAATCCCGCGCAAGGGCGCGCGCAGATCGTGCGCCACCGAGTAGCAAAACGCCTCGAGTTCCTCGTTGGTCGCTTCCAGCGCGGTCATCGCCTCGACCAGCTGATGGTGCTCGCGCGCCAGCGCTTCGCTGGCGGCCTTGTCTTTTTCACCCTGCGCGTGGCGCAGGCCGACGATCTCCGTCACGTCCTGGACGCCGTGAATGATGTACTCGATCTCTCCGTGTGCACCCAGTACCGGTGTATTCACTGGAATCCAGTGGCGTTCGACGAATGGGCTGCCGTCGAGGCGCGGATCGCGAACGTCGTAACGCTGCGGCGCCATGGCGTGCGGCGCGCGGGTGCGACGCACCTCATCGAGCGACGCACGTAATTTCTGCACGCCATCGTCAGCCGGATCATCAGGATTACCAGGGAACACGGCGAACAGGTCTCGCCCGAGCATTGCCTCGCGTGTCTGCATCGCAACTCGAGCGTACGCATCCGACATCGCGAGAATCCGCAGATCCGGCGACAAAACGAGATATAAGCCGGGCAAGGATTCGAAGAGCCGCTGAAAGTCCGGCGTCATGGCGACCACTGATTAAGCGCTACCGCGGCCGCACCGGTACGGCGCGGCACTTGCAATATCGCGAGACAGAAAGATGAAGACGCGTTGCATACTTGCCGCGCTCACGATCGCCGCGTTCCTCGCGGCAACCGGCGCAACCGCGGCGAATGAAAAACTGGCGCTGAAAGTGACGCCGAACGTCAGCAGCGCACCAAGCACCGTCATCGTCCGCGCTATCGTAGCGCCGAATGCCGACAATCGGTGGTTGCACATCGAAGCGGATTCGGGCGCCTTCCTCCGCTCCAGTCACATACAGCTGGACGGCGACAAGGCGCCGACGGTCACGGAAATCAGTCTCAAGAATCTGCCGAGTGGCGAATACACCGTGATGGCGGTGCTGCGCGACAACCTCGGCAACGAGACGGTGGTGCGCCGCACGGCGATTGTGCTCGCTCGATTCGGCGAACCTTAAGGCGCGGTGAGCTCGGAGTCAGGAGTGGGGCGCGATCGCCATTCCCCACTTACGGCTCCCGCGAACGCAGGTACGCCGTCTTGAAACGTCACGGTCGCTGAGGCGATCGCCGGCACGCGATCGCCGGCGGTGACGATGCCGCATAGATTCAGCGGATCCGCTGCACTCAGGGTGATGCGCTCGCCGGTGGGCGGCGTTCGCCGCACTCGGCGTGCGAGTTCGACCGCCTCCGGCAGCGCGAACTGCTCGCCGGGCACACCTGCCACGAAGCGGCCACCGCGGATGTCGCCGCGGGCCTCCAGCCGGCGATACACACGCAGCAACTCGCGCCATGCCACGACGAAAGGCTCTCTGGTCAGCAATCTTCGGCACACGATGCCGTAGCGCTGTAACAACACCCAGGCGAAGCGCTCGACCGCCTGCTCGCGCGTGGCTTCGTCCCGGGCGTCGTCCGGGAGTCGTGACCATCGCCCACCGGAGGACGTGATGGTGCGCGTGCCGCGCGCAGGAAACGCGCCGGGCGCCGCCGCGTCGGTGAGAATGGCGTTCAGGCCGGAGAACCCGTCGGACGAGATCAGACCCGCCCAGACCAGTTCGCCGAGCGCAATGCGGACGTCCTCGACGGGCACGGCGAGCACGCCGGCGATCTCGTGCGCGAATTGCGCGCCCTTGTCGCACAGCACCGCCAACACGCGCTGTCCAAGATCGCCGATGAGCGGCGCAGATCCGTCGGCCCGCGCCAAGGCGCGCCATGAGCGAAGATGATCGCGGACCATCAACGCGATGGGCGTCGAACGGATCGGCCGGGTCGGTAACACCGCCGTCCGGTCGGGCGCAGGCGGCGCGCTCAGTCGTGCCCACGCGGCTTCGCCGCTGTATGACAGCAGATCGAGCATCGCGGTGTCGTAGCCGCCGACACGTGCGCGAAGGACATGCTTGTCCCAGGCGTCGGCGGCCAGCTCGAAGCCGTCGAGTTGCGAAATGACCGTCCGCAGACCCTCGATGCCGGTGACGCGGCTCGACGGGGTCACGTGCTGCCACTCGAACAGGAAGCGCATGAAGTCGGCCGCCGTCACCGGCTGAATCTCCGCGCGCAGCTTCTGCAGCGTCATGCGGTGAATTCGCGCAAGCAATCGCCGATCGCACCATTCCTCTTCCGTGCCGCCGGGAGAAAACCAGCCGCGCAGGACGACCCCTTCCGCTTCCAGCGCCACCAGCACCGACGACGCCGCATTGGCGTCGAGACCAAGCGCGGCGCCGATCGCGCGCGGCGTGACCGGTCCGGCGATGCCGACCCGGCCGCGCAGTAATTCAATCAGAGCCTGATCCCGATCCCACTCCGTCGATGTCCGCGTCCGCGGTGCGGTGATCAACGGGATGAAATCGGTGGCGCCGATGGCCTGAAATTCCGGCAGCCGCTCGGCCGCGGTCCATAAGTACTCGCCGCGATCCGCCTGCGGTCCTTGCTGACCGTCCGGTGGTGCCGCAATGGTGAGCCGGACCTTACAGGACCGCCCGGCTGATGCCAGCTCGCGAAGCCACGGTTCCCAATTACCCGCGCGCGCCTCGGCGTCGGTGAAAAACCCAGTGGTGACGAGAGCATCGTGCAGCTCTTCGGCGTCGCGCGGATCAGGCGCGGCTTCGTCGCGCACCGATCGAATCGCCGCCTCGTCGAGCACACCGAGCGCGATCGCGTCCCGGTCGTCGCTCGTTCTGCGGGTCTGGACCGCATGCGCGCGCCGCTCCTCGAGCGGTGCGTCATCGAGGAACGCATAAGGCCGCGCGTTGACGATTTCATGTGACAGCGGCGACGGCTCGACGGTGTCACGGGCGATGCAGCGCATCCGGCCGTCGTGAATGCGCGACAGAATCTCGATCAGCCGCGGCAGGTCCATGGCTTCCTCGAGGCAATCGCGCACCGTCTGGGCGACCAACGGGTGGTTCGGAATCTGCCGATCGCCCGGAATGTTCTCGAGGCATGCTGCTGCATCAGGGAACGCGGCGGCCAGCAGATCGTCCGCGCGCATCCGCTGCAACGGCGCCGGCACTTTGCGGCCGCCGTTCATGCGAGCCACGGCCAGCGAGATCGTCGCGTTCCACCGCCAGCGCGTCTGGAATACCGGCGCGTCGAGAAAGGCCTGCACCAGGATGTCGCGCACCGACGATGGATGGAGATACCGGAACACGTCGGCGAGCGGGAACGCGTGCTGCGGCCCGAGGGACAGCAGCAAGCCTTCCTCGGTGGCAGCCGCCTGCAGCTCAAAATTGAATTGCCGACAGAAGCGCTTTCGCAAGGCCAGCGCCCACGCGCGATTGACGCGGCTCCCGAACGGCGCGTGCAGCACCAGTTGCATGCCGCCCGATTCGTCGAAGAACCGCTCGAGGATGATCGTGTCGCCGGTAGGCAGCGCGCCGAGTATCTGTAACGACGCCGCGAGGTAGTCGGCGATCTGCTCGGCCGCGGCCGTCGAAATGCCGGTCTCGCGAGTGAGCCACGCGATCGCGCCGCCCCGGTCGTGCGCCATCAGAATCGGCTCCAGCTGCTTGCGGAGGTCGCTGACCAGCGCGGACAGCTCGGCGGAGCGCCCCGGCGCCTCGCCCAACCAGAACGGAATCGTCGGTGGCGCACCATGCGCATCGACGACACGCACGGTGCCGGACGATACCTGCAGAATGCGCCACGAGCTGTTGCCGAGTTGAAAAATGTCTCCGGCGTTGCTCTCGATCGCAAAGTCCTCGTTGAGAGTGCCGAGGAATGTCTCGTCGGGGTCCAGGATCACCCGGTAGTCCGCAACATCGGGAATGGCGCCGCCGGACGTAATCGCCGTCATCCGTGCGGCCCGTCTGCCGAGTACGCGCCCCTGCACCTCATCACGATGCACGAGCCCGGAGCGGCGGCCGCGCCGCGTCGTGAAACCATCGCTCAACATGTTGAGCACCGCGTCGAAATCCTCGCGAGACAGATCGCGATACGGCCACGCGCGGCGAACCAACGCGAACAGATCGTCCTCGCGCCATTCCGCAGACGCCGCTTCCGCGACCAGTTGTTGGGCGAGCACGTCGAGCGGCGCGTCGAACAACACGAGTCGATCGAGCTCGCCACGGCGCACCGCGGCCATCAGCGCCGCGCATTCCACCAGGTCGTCTCGCGTCTCCGGAAAGATGCGCCCTTTCGGTATGCCGTGAATGGTGTGGCCGGCGCGGCCGACGCGTTGCAGCAGTGTCGCGATTCGCCGCGGCGATCCGATCTGGCAGACCAGGTCTACCGACCCGATATCGATGCCGAGCTCGAGTGACGCGGTCGCAACGACGACGCGCAGCGAAGCGGATTTGAGGCGTTGCTCGGCATCCAGACGGCGTTCCTTGGAGAGGCTGCCGTGATGGGCCGCGACCTGTTCCTCCCCAAGGCGATCAGCAAGCTGACGTGCGAGCCGTTCGGCCATCTTCCGCGTATTGACGAACACCAGCGTCGTGCGATGCGCCTGCACGAGCGTCGCGATGCGGTCGTAATACTCGGACCACACCTCATGCGACATCACCGCGTCGAGCGGCGAGCCTGGCAGCTCGATCGCGAGATCGAGATCGCGGCGGTGGCCTTGATTGATGATGGCGCAGTCAGGTTCCAGCCGATCAGTAAGGTCGCGATTGCCGGCCGAAGCCTCCGCGACGACGCACGCCTGAGCTTCGCGCGGCTCGCCGGCAGCCGAGCACCCGACGAGAAATCTGGCGACCAGTTCGACCGGGCGCTGCGTTGCCGACAGTCCAATGCGTTGCGGTGGCGACGCGGTCACCGCGGCGAGCCGCTCGAGCGAGAGTGCGAGGTGCGCGCCACGGCGCGTCCCGATCACCGCGTGAATTTCATCGATGATCACGGTTCGCACGTGACGCAGCCGCTGTCGGCTTTGTTCCGACGTCAGCAGCAAGTACAGGGATTCGGGCGTGGTGATCAGAATATGCGGCGGCCTGCGCAGCATCGCCGCGCGGCTGGCGGATGCGGTATCACCGGTGCGAACCGCGGAGTTGATCTCCGGAGCGCGCAGGCCGGCCTCCGCCGCGAGCGCACGTAGCCCGGCGCGTGGCGCGGCGAGGTTCTTGTCGATATCGGTACTCAGGGCCTTCAGCGGCGAGACGTACAGCACCCGTGTCTCGTCGGGCAGGCCACGCTCGAGTCCTTCACGAAACAAGTCGTCAAGCGCGATCAGGAACGCGGCGAGGGTCTTGCCGGATCCGGTCGGCGCGGCGATCAATGTGTGCCGCCCCCTGCGGATCGCGGACCACCCGGCCGTCTGGGCGGCGGTCGGCTCGCCAAGGGTTGTTCGAAACCAGCGCTCGGTGACGGGATGGAACATATGATTCGTAAATGCCTATTGTCCGACTGGAAGACCTGCCCGTGCGAGAGATCTTTCCCGGCTTGCGTGCGCGATTGATTCATTCGGATTGCGTCACGCATTCGTGGGTCGAGGTCGCCGCCGGCGCGACGTTTCCCGAACATCAGCACCCGCATGAACAAATTGTCAGCGTGCTCTCGGGCGAGCTCGAACTCGTCGTCGCCGGGACGCTGCATCGCCTCACTCCCGGGGTGGTATTCGTCATCCCACCCAATGTGCCGCATTCCGGCGGCAGCACGGCCGGCTGTCGCGTGCTCGATGCGTTTTCGCCGACGCGCGACGATTACCGGTAAGATCGAGCAGCCGTTGCCGGCGTGGTTCAGCGCTGCGAGGACCGGATTGGCGATGCTTCCGTCGCCATCGCGTCCGCGCAAAATCAGGCAGCCGCGAGACCGCTCGCGCGACCGTCAACATCTGGCGGTTCCGCTCTAGGCTCGAGCTGGCACTGATCGTGAATGTCCAGTGAACGCTCTGCTATTCACGGTAATCAAGGATCCAGATCGGGAAGCGAAGAGGCCATTTCGCGACGAACCGCTGAGCTCGGAGCGGCTCGATGAGCGGGCGCTTGCCCTAGCGGCGCATTTCACCGTCGACCCGCAGCGGCGCCACGCGCGCAACATCTACCCGCGCCTCCGCGACAACGCCCGCGTCCTTGACGCCGCCTACCGCACCCTTGCGGAGGACGTGCGCAACGGGACGTTCGTCACGCCCGCGACCGAGTGGTTTCTCGACAATTTCCACCTCATTACGTCGGAGCTCGTTGAAGTCCGCGAGCACCTGCCGCGCCGCTACTACCGCGAGCTGCCGGCGTTGTCGACGCGCGAGCACGCCGGCGAAGCACGGATCTACGCGATGGCGGTGGCGCTGCTGCGCCACACCGACAGCCGTCTCGATCTGCCGCAGCTGACGCTGTTCCTCAATAGTTTCCAGCGCGTTGCGCCGCTGACGCTCGGCGAATTGTGGGCGTGGCCGAGCATGTTGAAGCTCGCGCTGATCGAGAATCTCCGCCGCCTCGCCGACGAAATTCTCGACAGCCGGGCCGCGCGCCGCGCGGCCGACGCGCACGTCGCGCAGATCGACGCCGGCGCCGCCGACGCCGCCGTGACGATCGACAACGCGGCGCACGACGCCTACATTCTGCAGCTGCTGCATCGCGCCCGCGAGTACGACATTCGCCGCTCGCCGTTGCGGGCAGCCCTCGAATCGCACCTGGCCGATCGCAGCCTGATGGCCGAAGACATCGTGCGCATCGAGCATCAACGCCAGGCCGCGAGCCAGGCGTCGATGGCCAATGCGATTACCAGTCTGCGGCTGTGCACCACGATCGACTGGCGCCAGTACGTCGAAGAGGTCAGCCTCGTCGAGAACATCCTGCGCCGCGATCCGGCCGGCACCTACTCGCGGATGGATTTCCTCAGCCGCGATCAACAGCGTCGTGCCGTCGAAGAACTGGCCGACAAGAGCGCCGAGTCACAAATCCGAGTTGCGCTGAAGGCCATCGAGTCCGCCCGCCAGGCCGCGGCGCAATCGCGCTCACGACCGGCCGCGCACGTCGGCTATCACTTGATCGGCAAGGGCCGCACCGACATCGAGCAGGACATCGGCTACCGTCCGACGTTGAAGCAGTCGGTCCGACGGACCGCGCGCGCGCATGCCACGGTGTTGTATCTCGGCGCGCTGGCGGGAGCGACCCTGACGCTGGTCGCGATCGCGGCGTGGTACGTGTGGCTGACGGGTGCCGGCTGGCTGTGGATCGCCGCCGCCGCGCTGCTGGCCTGGATTCCCGCCAGCGACTTTGCCGTCGCGCTCGTGCAGAAGATTCTCAGCCGGCTGATCGCCCCGGTTCGCCTGCCGCGTCTCGAGCTGCTCGAAGGTGTTCCCGAGGAGTCTCGCACGATTGTGGTGATTCCCACGCTGTTGACGAGCACCGAGGGCGTCACATCGCTGCTCGAGCATCTCGAGGTCGTGGCGATTGCCAACCGCGATCCGCGCATTCACTTCGCAATCCTCGGAGACTTCGCGGACGCGCCCCAGCCCCACAGTGCCGACGACGACGAGATCGTCGACGCCGCGAAAGCAGGCATCGTGCGGCTGAACCAATCGCTGGGTGGCGAGCCCGGGCCGAAGTTCTTCCTGTTCCATCGCGAGCGCCGCTGGAACGCGCGCGAGCAGGTCTGGATGGGGTGGGAGCGCAAGCGCGGCAAGCTCGAAGAGTTCAATCGCCTGCTGCGCGGCGACACCGAGACCAGCTACACCGTGAAGGTCGGAGAGCTCGACGCGCTCGCCGGCATCCGTTACTGCATCACCCTCGATTCCGACACGCAGCTGCCGCGCAACGCGGCGAAACAGCTGATCGGCATCATCTCGCACCCGTTGAACCGTCCCGTCATCGACCCGCACCTGCGCCGCGTCGTCGACGGCTACGGCATCCTGCAGCCACGAGTCAGCGTGACCATGGCGAGCGCCGCCGGTTCGCTGTTCGCGAGGACCTACGCGGGTCACACGGGCGTCGATCCCTACACGACGGCGGTGTCGGACGTGTATCAGGATCTGTTCGGCGAAGGCATCTTCACCGGGAAAGGGCTCTACGACGTCGACGCGTTCATGACGGCGCTCGACGGCCGGGTTCCCGAAAACGCGCTGCTCTCCCACGATCTGTTCGAAGGCCTCCACGCGCGCGCGGCGCTGGTCACCGACGTCGAGGTCGTCGACGATTACCCGTCGAACGTGCTGGTCCACGCGCGCCGGCAGCACCGCTGGGTGCGCGGCGACTGGCAGATCCTGTGGTGGCTGTTTCCGTGGGTGCCGACCCGCCAGGGACTGGAACGCAATCGGCTGCCGCTGATCTCGCGCTGGAAGATTCTCGACAACCTTCGCCGCAGCCTGGTCCCGCCGGCGCTCGTCGCCTTGTTCATCGCGGGGTGGTCCGTGCTCCCCGGTAGGCCGATCGTCTGGACGCTGGCGGCGCTGCTGACGATGTCCTTCGCGGTGCTGGCGCGACTGGTCGAACTGCTCGAGGGGCCGCGCCGCGATCACGTGGTCCGCGTCTTCCTCCGTGCCTGGGCCGAGGATCTCGCGACGGATCTCGCGCGCGTCAGCATCCACCTGACCTTCCTCGCGTATCAGGCCTGGGACATGGTCGACGCCGTCGGCGTGACGCTGGCGCGCATGATCACGCGGCAGGGCCGGTTCCTGCAGTGGGAGACGGCCGCGGCGGTGGCGCAGCGCGCACGCAAGCTCGACGTCGCGGGGTATTACCGGGCGATGCGCTCCAGCGCGTTCATCGCTGCCGGCGCATTGCTGGTCACGCTGATCGGCAAACCGTGGGCACTGGCGGTCGCCTTACCGGTGATCGCGCTGTGGTTCGCGGCGCCGCTGATTGCGTTTCATCTGAGCAAGCCCGTCCCCTCGTCGCGTCCGCAAGTCACCTACGAAGATCGCGACTACCTGACGACGGTCGCGCGCGCGACGTGGCAGTACTTCGAAACGTTCGTCAACGCCGACGACCGCTGGCTGCCGCCGGACAACGTCCAACTCGTCGCCGATGCCGAACCGCGCATCGCGCACCGCACCTCGCCGACCAACATCGCGATGAGCCTGCTGGCAACGATCGCCGCCCGCGATCTCGGTTTCATCGATATTGACGACGTCATCGAGCGGATCGACAGAACGCTGACGACGCTCGATCGCCTCGAGCATTACGAAGGCCACCTGCTCAACTGGTACGACACGCAGACGCTGGCGCCGCTGCTGCCGAAGTACGTATCGACCGTCGACAGCGGCAACTACGCGGCGGCATTGCTGGCGCTGTCGGCCGCGTTGCGCGAATACGCGCGCAACGAAGCCGCGGATGACGATGGCCGCGATCGCGCGGCGATGCTCGAAGAGCTGGCCAACCGGGCGTGCCAGTACTTCGACGAGATGCATTTCGGCTTTCTCTACGACCGTCGCCGGCAACTGTTCGCGATCGGCTATCGGCTCGCGGATCAGGCCGGCGGCGCGCGCATGGACACGTCGTTTTACGACCTGCTGGCATCGGAGGCGCGGCTCGCCAGCTTCATCGCGATCGCCAAGGGCGACGTGCCGGAGTGGCACTGGTTTCACCTCGGCCGCCTGATCACCAGCGTCCGTGGAACGCCGGTGCTGCTGTCGTGGAGCGCGACGATGTTCGAGTACCTGATGCCGCTGCTGCTGATGCGCAGCTATCCGGAGACGCTGCTCGACGAGTCGTGCCGGATGGCGGTGCGCCGCCAGATCGATTACGCAGCGGTGCGCGGCACGCCGTGGGGCATTTCCGAATCCGCGTATACCGCAGTCGATCGTGCCGGCAACTATCAATACAAGGCGTTCGGCGTGCCCGGCCTGGGCTTGAAGCGCGGGCTGGGTGACGAGCTGGTCGTCGCGCCGTATGCGACGGCACTGGCGGTGATGATGGAGCCGGCGCGCAGCGCGAAGAACCTGCGCCGGCTGGCCGCCGAAGGCCTGTTCGGCGAATACGGCTTCTTCGAATCGGTCGACTATACCGATCGTGCCGGCGGACGCATCAGCGACAAGGGGACACTGGTCACTGCGTACTTCGCCCATCACGCTGGAATGTCTCTCGTGGCGCTGGCCAACGCGATCAACGGCGATGTGATGGTGAAGCGCTTCCACTCCGATCCGCGCATCCAGGCCACGGAGTTGTTGCTGCAGGAGCGCGTGCCCCGGCAGCGCCCGGTCACCGATCCGCGGCCCCAGGATGTGATGGTCGTTGCCCCCCAGGGCACCGGCATCCCGCTGCGCCGCTACCGCACCGCGCAGACGCTGATGCCGCACACGCAATTCCTGTCGAACGGCAAGTATGCGGTGGCGATCACCAACAGCGGCAGCGGCGCGAGCTATTACGACCGCATCGCGGTGACGCGCGCGCGGCGTGACGCGACGCTCGATCCAGGCAGCCATTACATCTACCTTCGCGACGTGCGCAGCGGCGAAGTGTGGTCGCCGACGTATCAGCCGACGCGGCGCGAGCCGGAGCGCTATCACGTCACTTACCAGCCGGACATTGCCGTGTTCGACGCGACACTGGAGGACATCGAATCGCGGCTCGAGGTCGCCGTCTCGCCCGAACACGACGTCGAGGTTCGGGTGCTGACGCTGGTCAACCACGGCGAGCGAGTGCGCGAGATCGACGTTACCAGCTACGTGGAGCTGGCGCTGGCGGCGCCAAGAGACGACTACGCACATCCGGCATTCGGGAAGCTGTTCATCGAAACCGAGTACCTGCCGGAGCGCGGCGCGTTGTTGTGTCATCGGCGCCCGCGCGATTCACGCGATCCCGGCACGTGGGGCGTGCACGTGATGAGCCTCGAAAGCCGGCCGCATGGTCCGCTCGAGTGGGAAAGCGATCGATCGCACTTCATCGGCCGCGGCCGCACGCTCGCGGATCCGATTGCGCTCGATGGACGTTCGCTGTCCGGCGCCACCGGGTTCGTCCTCGATCCGATCTTCAGCCTCCGGCAACGCGTCCGCCTGACCCCCGGTGAACCAGTGCGCGTGTCCTTCGCGACCGGCATCGCGCCCGATCGCGAGACCGCACGTGCGCTGGCGCTGACCTACCGCGATCCGAACACCGCGACGCGGACCCTGTCGCTGGCCGCGGCGCATGCCCATGCGGTGCGGCGCCACATGAACATCACGGCGGACGACGCCGTGCTGTTCGAGCGCCTTGCGTCACGCGTGCTGGGGCTCGACGAATCGCTGCGCGCCCCCGCCAGTCAGATTACGGCGAACGAGCTCGGCCAAACCAGCCTCTGGCCGCATGGCATTTCCGGCGATCTGCCAATCCTGCTGGTGCGCGTCGTCGACGACGAGCTGACGGTGGTGCGTGAAGCGCTCGAAGCGCAGGAGTACTGGCGGCTGAAAGGACTCCGCGCCGATGTCGTCATTCTCAACGAGCACCCGATCTCGTATCTGGATGAAGTGCAGTCGAGCCTGACCGCGCTGATGGACGAGGGCCCGTGGCGCATGTGGAAGCACCAGCAGGGCGGCGCCTACCTGCTGCGCGGCGACGCGATGGGGACTGCGGAGCGCGCGTTGTTCTACGCCGTCGCGCAAGCGGTCCTCGAGACCAACCGCGGCGATCTGCGCGCCCATCTGGCCCGGCCGCCGCAAACGCCGATCGCCGCGCAACCGCTGGCGGCGCTGGCGGCCACCGACGCGCCCGCACCGCCGTCGCAGCCCAGCATGAAAGTCAGCGTGCCGCCGCTGGTGATGAGCAATGGCTTCGGCGGTTTTACCGACGGCGGAAAAACCTACGCCATCGTGCTGGACGATGACC
This sequence comes from Vicinamibacterales bacterium, assembly GCA_035626435.1. Lineage (GTDB taxonomy): Bacteria > Acidobacteriota > Vicinamibacteria > Vicinamibacterales > UBA2999 > 12-FULL-67-14b. The sequence continues at coordinate 15,239 of DASPNQ010000080.1, read as the reverse complement.
AGGAAACGCCCGCGCCGTGGGTGAACGTCATTGCCAATCCGCACTTCGGCACCATCCTCAGTAACAGCGGATCGGCGACGACCTGGTCGGAGAACAGCCGCGAAAACCGGTTGACGCCATTCGCGAACGATCCCGTCATCGATCAGGGCGGCGAGGCGCTGTTCATTCGCGACGACGATACCGGCCGGGCGTGGTCGCCGACGCCGGGACCGATGCGCAGGCGCCCAGGCAGCGGCCGCTTCCTGATCCGCCATACGGCCGGCGCCACGCGTTTCTCGCGCTCGCATCAAGGGCTGCACCATCAGCTCGATGTCTTCGTCGATGCCAACGACCCCGTGCGGATCGCGCACCTGACGCTGGTCAACACTTCGAGCGCGCCACGGCACTTCAGCGTGTTCGCCTACAACGACTGGGTGATTGGGCCGCCACGAGAGCTGGATACCCGCCACGTCATCACCGATTTCGACGCCGTCCACAACGCGATCCTGGCGCGGAATCCCTACAACACGACCTTCTCCGGGCGTGTCTGTTTTTCGGCGTGCAGCGAGCGTGTCATCTCGGCGACCGGCAACCGCCGATCGTTCCTCGGCAGGAACGGCTCGATTGCGGCGCCCGCCGCGCTTGGTGACGACAGCCTGACCGGCGAGTTCGGCGCCGGCATGGACCCATGCGCCGCGTTGCAGGTGCGCATAACCATTCAGCCGGGTGCGGCGCGACAGCTGGTGTTCCTGCTCGGCGAAGGCCGGTCACGGCAGCATGCGCTGGAGTTGATCAGGCGGCACGCGGTGCCGGAACAGGCGACCAAGGCACTGGCCGACGTCCGCGGCGCCTGGGATCTCGTGCTCGATACCATTCAGGTCCGCACGCCGGATGATTCGTTCGACATCCTGATGAACCGCTGGCTGCTCTACCAGTCGCTGTCGTGCCGGATCTGGTCGCGAGCCGGTTACTACCAGCCGGGAGGCGCATTCGGATTCCGCGATCAGCTGCAGGACGTGATGTCGCTGCTCTACGCGGCGCCGCAGCTCGCGCGCGACCACATCCTGCGCGCCGCCAGCCGCCAGTTCGTCGAAGGCGACGTGCAGCACTGGTGGCACGAGCCAACCGGCCGCGGCCTGCGCAGCCGGTGCTCCGACGACATGCTCTGGCTGCCCTTCGTCGTCGCCGAATACGTGCGCGTCACCGGCGATCGGTCCGTTCTCGACGAGACGGTGCAGTTCCTGACGCAGCCGCCGGTCCCCGAGCACGAGGCCGAGGCCTACGAACTACCGGCCGTCGCCGACGAGTCGGGCACCATCTACGAGCACTGCCGGCGGGCGATCGAGCGCGGCTTCACTTCGGGGCCGCACGGCCTGCCGCTGATCGGCGCCGGCGACTGGAACGACGGCATGAATCGCGTCGGCCACGAAGGCCGCGGCGAAAGCGTGTGGCTTGGCTTTTTCATCTATTCGGTGCTGCACGACTTCATCCCGATCTGCGAGAGCCGCGGCGAGACCGCGCTGGCCGCGCGCTACCGCGACATGGCCCGGACCCTCTCGTCGCGGCTCGATCACGCGTGGGACGGCGAATGGTATCGCCGCGCTTACTACGATGACGGCCGTCCCTTGGGGTCGGCACAAAACGACGAGTGTTCGATCGACTCGATCTCGCAGTCATGGGCAATGCTGTCCGGCGCGGTGCCGCAGCGGCGCGCCGAGCGAGCGCTCGACGCGGTCCGGGCGCGGCTGATCGATCGTCACGCACGGCTGCTGATGCTGCTGACGCCGGCGTTCGATCGCTCGGATCAGGATCCCGGTTATATCAAGGGCTATCCGCCAGGCATTCGCGAGAACGGCGGCCAGTACACACACGCGGCGGTGTGGGCGCTGATGGCCATTGCCAAGCAGGGCAACGGCGACGAGACGGTCGAGCTGTTCCACATGCTCAACCCGATCAACCACACCCGCACGCCGGTCGACGTCGCGCGTTATCGCACCGAGCCCTACGTGCTGGATGGCGACGTCTACGCGCGCCCGCCTCACGCCGGGCGAGGCGGCTGGAGCTGGTATACCGGCTCCGCCGGCTGGCTGTATCGTGCCGGCATCGAGCACATCATCGGCCTGCGCCGTCGCGGCGATCACTTCACCATCGAGCCATGCGTGCCCTCGTCGTGGACGTCCTTCGGCCTGACGTGGCGATTCGGCAAGAGCACTTATGAGATTGCGATCGAGAATCCGCATCGCGTATGGCGTGGCGTGTCGAGAGCGGAGCTCGACGGCAAGCCCGTCGACGTGCGTGCCATTCCGTTGAATGACGATGGCGCAGCGCATCGTGTGCGGATTGTGATGGGTGCGTAGCGCCCGGCACGAAATACACGAAATAATTGCACGAAGTAACGAAACCATCGAAGTCCACGAAGACTTTAACCAAAATGCTTCGTGAGCTTCGTCTATTTCGTGATTTCGTGTGACTATTTCGTGCTCTTCGTGGTTACTTCATGGCCCCGCTGAGAGCGGGATCGCGCTGGATGACGGCGCGGGCGTAGCCGCAGATTGGCACGACGCGCAGGTTCGTTTCGCGCGCGAAGGCGACGGCCTTTTCGATCAGTTGGCGGCCGAGGCCGGTGCCACGCAGCGAAGGCGCGACCTCGACGTACTCGATGCGCATCACACCGGCGTCGGGCCGCGTATATTCGAGGAAGCCGAATCGCTCGCCATCGATTCGGAGCACGAACTCATCAACGCCATTGAGCTGTTCGCGCTCGATCGAGACCTGTCGCGATTCGGCCATCGCTCTATTGTGTCCCGGGCCGGGTCAGATGCCGAGTTGCGGCTCTGGCCAGAAATCAGGCGCGGGCGGTGCGGGCCGAAGCAGTGCATCGAGGAGGCGCCGCAGCTTGCGGCGCCCGGCCATCCTCATCTTGACGATCGTTGCCATTACGCACGTCCTATTGATTCACCGGACGAACCTGACGGCGTCAACACGGTATCGACCGCGAGGTTCTCCGCGACTTCCTGCACTTTCTGCGTCACGTTTTCCTTCAGATCCCGTGCGGCGCGGCTGGCGCGCTCCCAGGCCTGATCGCGCGTCTCGCCGAGCGCGCGGTCTTCGAGCTCGGTTGCGGGAATCGACATGCCGATGGCGGCGCCGACCGCCAACGCGATCGCGCCGGCGGCAACCGGATTCGCGCTCACCCAGTCGACGGTCGTCTCCGACGCGCGGCGGGCGCGCAGCCGGGCCGCGTGCGCATACTCCCCGGCGGTTTCACGCGCCGTCGCGGCATATTCGCCGACCGTTTCGCGGGCCGTCGACGCGTACTCGCCGACGGTTTCCTTCGCGGTCGAGGCATACTCGCCGACCTTCGCGCGAAGCGAGCGGCCCTCGCCGTAACTGATATCGTCGGCTTCCGCGTCGTCCCACGAGGTATCGGTCGCGCCGTACCATTCCTCGGACCGATCGCGGTTGCGCAGCATCCACCACGTCACGGCGCCGACGGCAATCGCGACGTGCAGCGGGTGCGTCTGGGCGTAACGAGCCAAGTGACTGCCGGTGTCGCGGGCGCGGGTCGCGACGGTTTGCGCTGTCTCACCTGCCGAATGCATCATGGTCCTCACCTTTCCCGCGGCTGCTTCCGTGACGCCGTCTCGTGCCTGTTGCAAGAGGTGATCGGGGCGCAGCCGGTCCTGGATTTCGCCAAGGGTTTCGCTCATCTCGACGCGCGTCCGCTCGATCTCGCCGCGGATCTCGTCGGTTTCGCTCGCGCCTACCTGGTTCCGTTCTTCAGCCACTGGGTCGTCTCCTTCAGGGAATGCAGGGTTTCGACGGGTGCGATCGTCTTGTTGCGAAGCGCCGAGATGCCGGACTGCGCCAGCACGTAGGCGGCGACCGCCATGGCGGCCGCGGTGATCAGCGCCGCCAGCCACGGTTCGACGCCGACCTCGACCAGCACGAGCGCGATCGCTGCCGCGACGGCGACGACGGCGGCGAGCCCGAAGGCGATCGCCGCGCCGATCATCATGGCGTGCCTGCCGACATCGGACAGCTTCTCGCTCAGCTCGACTTTGGCGAGGCGCATTTCCTGCCGAATCAGTTCGGCCGTCTGTTGGGACAAATCGGAGAACAACTCTCCGAGCGATCGGTCCATGCGTGGAACGTCCATGTCTTGCCTCCGATTAATAGCCGCCGGCCTCGAGATCGCCCGAGTAGGACGGCTGCCCGGTGCTCGCGGTCATCGGATCGACGTTGCTGAAGTTGTCGCCGTAGTGGCGCATCTGCTCGCGCTCGGCCGACGCTTTGAGGAAGCGCGCGACGCCGATGCCGAGAATGAAGGCGCCGCCGATGAACAGCGCCGGGCGCTGCCGCGCGAACGAGTGGACGTCGTCGAGCATGTCCGCGACGCCGCGCTGTCGGATCGTGTCGGCAAAGCGGCGCAGCTGATCGCCGGCCATTTCGACGTATTGCGCGACGGTTTCGTTTTCCATCCGCAGCTCGCTGCCGGCGGTGCGAAATACGTCGGCGATGCCGCCAAGCCCGTCGGCCGCGCGATTCTTTTGTTCGTCGACGCGCGAGGTGACGCGCTCTTTGACGCCGCTCAACACGCCCTGGGCGATGCCCTGTCCGGTCGCGCGGCCGTTCGCGGCGCCGTTCCCGGACTTGGCAGCCGAGCCGTTCGCGCCCGAACGTGAGCCTGAAGCTGAGCTCGCGTCGGCTCCGGTCGTCGCCGAACCACTGGCTGAGTTAAGGTCGGCTGAGCCGTTTGCCTTGTCGCCCTGGCCGGACGTGCCGGTCGCACGGCTGGATGATTTCGTCTCTCGATTCGTGGCCATGTACCGCTCCTCCAACGCAGAGGAACAGCAAGAGCGGGGCCAGAGAAAGATGAAGGTTTCCGGACCCCGGGCGGCGGGATCGGGTACGGGGGTTCGTACTTACGGAATGACGGTGACCGTTACATGCCCATCGGCTGTGAGCGCGCCATCATCAGCGCGTGCCCTAAGGACATAGGTCCCCGGCGTCCAGAACGTCGCCGTGACCGTGACCTTGCCATCCGGGGGCATCGGCGGCGGTGCCCAGACTGGTGCCCAGGGCGAGTTCGCGCCGACCCGGGTGTCTTCCCACGGCATGATCTGTTCGGGCGAGAACGTCACCTTGCCTGCACCCCGATAAACGAACCATGTCGCGTGCAAGCCGACGTTCTTGCCGACGGTGACGCGCGCCGGCGGCAGCATCGCGCGGTTGACCGTCGTCGTTGTCGTAACGTTGCGCGAGCCGGCGTTATTGACCGCCGAGCCGGACTGGCCGGCGCCGCGCCGCTTCGGCACGCCGTCGTCGGCAACGATCGCGCTGAGCAACACCGCCTCACCAACCTTGGCCGTCAACGTCTTTCGACCTTGCACTTCGATGGTCGGCGGCTTGTTGGCGCGGATTTCCGGACTGCTCGATCCCGCACCGAGCGCGCCGGTCTCGGACGCTCTGACGACATCGTCGATCTGATAATCGAGTCGCAGGCTGGCATACGCCTTCTCGGTCTTGCCGTAGGTCGTCAGCGTCCAGATCAATTCATCGGTGTCCGTGAATGCCTCCGGCACGGGCACTCGAAACACGAATCGGTTGCGCCTCGGCAGAAAGTGCGTCGGCTGTCCCTGATCGGCACCACCGACATTGAAGCCGTTGTCGGGCCCGACCGGCACGTCGATCTCTTCCTGCCAGTTGCGGTTCATGTACCCAAACACGAAATACTTCCTGCCATCGGCAGCAATCTCCCAGCCTTCATAGGCGGGCGATACGTTCTGACCACTCGAGTAGGAGAGTGATTGGGCGGCCGCAGCCGCCGACAGCACGAGCCACGCGGCAAGGCGCACACCGCAGACTGCGAAACCCGACGCGCCGGAGCGCGAAGCGCGAAGGCGGTAGCCTGCCGCGCCGAAGCGCAACGCGCGAAGGCGGGAGCCTGCCGCGCCGAAGCGCAACGCGCGAAGGCGGGTCACTGCTGTGAACGCGGCGTGGTGGCCGCCGGTGGCTGGAAGACGTTGCACAGCGGACAGCCGATGACGACGCTATTGCGCGTCAGCTTGAGTTTGTCGCGCCGCCTCGCCATTTCCGCCTGGAACTGTTCGTCGGTCAGGAACACGCGGTTGCCGAGGTCGATGAACATGTTGGCGACCGATCGATTGCCGGAGCCCTGCCAGTTGCGCGGATCCGGCACGTTCTTGTTCGACGGCGAGTTGTCCATGTAGCCGATGATGTGCAGGATGGTGTCTTTCGGCAGCAACGGCGCATGGTCATCGTCGTAGTCGTAGCCGCGCACCCAGTTGTGATCGTAGCCGACACAATTGAGCGTCTGGATGTTGTAGCCCCAAATCGCTTCGAGGCACATCCGTGCGCCCGGCGCGTGCAGATGCGGTTCGAAGGACAGGATCTTGGTGTTTTCCTTCAACAACGCGTAGGCGTGCAGCTGCTGATTCGCTTCCATCGCCTTGATGTCGATGTCGACGCCGTTGCCGAGCGCATATGTCGCGCGGCGATACTCGGGCTGATAACCGCGAGGCATGAACTTGAAGGCGATTTCAAGATGCGCGGTGGTGTCGCGGCCGTTGGAATGCAGGTGCACCGAGTCGGACACGATGCTCGAGCCGGCCTTCAACAGCCGCGCCGACTTCGGATCGAAAAAGTCGGCTTCGCGTCCGACTTCATGCACCGGCCATGAGGTGCTGTCGTCGGGAACGTTCGGATCGCCCGCCTCTTCGCCGAGGACGCGCGTGCTCCAGATCATGTGGTGGAACACGAAGCGCCCGCCGACCGTGTCGCGGCCGGTGCCGCCTGAACCGGCGTCGTTGACCTCGCGAACCTCGAGCGCGGCAACGTAGCGATCCTCGGTGAGGCCCGTCGGCACGCGCGGGATCTCACCCCACCAGTCAGGCGCCGTGCCCTTGACGAGGACGTCGGTGGTGCGAACGACGAGGTCGGGTTCGCCGATCGACCACTTGTTCTTGTCGTCCCACGTCCGCAGCGGCGGCATGTCTTCGGGGTTGCCGCGCGGCGCGCCGCTGTCGGCCCATCGCGCGATCGTCGCGATTTCGTCAGCGCTCAGCGAAGGGTCGTTCTTGAAATGCTGGATGCCGATGTTCTTCTCGACGTACCACGGCGGCATGACGCCGGCGCGCGGCCCGAGTCCCGTTCGTTGTTTGATCGCGCGAGCCCACGGCCGTACCTCGTCGTAGGTCCGCAACGACATCGGCGCCACGCCGTCCGGACGATGGCAGTTCTCGCAACTGCGCTGCAGGATCGGCGCAATGTGCCTGGTAAAGGTGATGTCGCCCGGCACGGTAGACGCCTGTTGCGCCTCGACCGCGGGATGGGACGCGAACCACACCGTCGACGCCAATGCCGCGACGGCAACGCAGAGCGGCTTTCGCATGACCTACTCCTCTCGCGGCGACAGTATACGCGGAGGAGAGCCGTCCGCTACGACGCCGCGTTCTTCGGCCGGCCGCGGTGTTCGTCGAGCAGGTCGTCGATGGTGCGGCCGGTGTCCATCGCCTGTTTGGCAAGCTCCGCGGCCCCCATGAAGCCCAGTTCATCGTTATGCAATGCCGCCAGACCGACGCTGCGTTCGCACAACTCCCGGCACCGGATGCGATCGGCCTCGACCAGCGTCACGCACTTGTCGGTAAAGGTGGTCACCGCCCTGGTCATGATGTCGATCATCTCGAACAACCCGAAGGCGACGTACGGCATCATCACGTTGACTTCGAGCTGGCCCGCTTCACCGCAGATGCCGATCGCGGCGTCGCGCCCGATCGCGTGGAAGCACGCCATATTGAGCATCTCCGCGACCGCGGGGTTGACCTTGCCGGGCATGATCGACGACCCAGGCTGCAATGCCGGCAGTTCGATCTCGGCGATCGCCGTATGCGGCCCTGAATTGAGCAGTCGCAGATCGCTGGCGATTTTGCTCAGTTCGACCGCGATCAGCCGCACCGCGCCGGACACCGCAACGAAATCCCCGACGCTTTGCTGCAGCTGCACCTTGTCGGCTGCCTCGGTCAGCGGCAGTCCGGTAATCACGGCCAGCGCGGCGACGGCCTTGGACGCGTACTCGGATTTGGTGTTGACCCCGTTGCCGACGGCGGTCCCGCCGAGCGGCACCTCGAGCAACTGGTCGAGAGCGAACCGAAGCGTGCCAGAGGCACGATGGACGTTGCGGCCGTATGCGCTGAATTCCTCCCCAAGGGTCATCGGCGTCGCGTCGTGAAGATGCGTGCGCCCCGGCTTGACGACATCGTTGAACTCGCGGCCCTTCGCGAGGAATGCCTCGCCACACTGACGGAGTGCGTCGAGCAACGCGCTGCCAAGGCGGTATGTCGTGATCCGAATCGCCGTCGGAATCACGTCGTTCGACGATTGCGACTTGTTGACGTGATCGTTGGGATTGATCCGGTCGTAGTCGCCGCGTCTGGCACCGGTCATCTCCAGAGCGCGGTTGGCCACCACCTCGTTGACGTTCATGTTGTACGAGGTGCCGGCGCCCGCCTGGAACACATCGAGGCGGAAGTGCTCGCGCCACTGCCCCGCAATCACTTCGTCTGCCGCTGCGATAATCGGCTCCGCGCGTGCGCGGTCGAGCGAGCCGAGCGCGAGGTTGGTTTGCGCGGCCGCTTTCTTGATTTCGGCGATCGCGGTAATGAACTGTGGATGAATGCGGTAGCCGCTGATGTGGAAATTTTCGAGCGCGCGCGCCGTCTGCACGCCGTACAACGCGTCCGCGCGCACGCGCTTGTCGCCAATTGGGTCGCGCTCGATGCGAAATGCTTCACTCATGCGTTGCCTTGAACGGCCGCCGCGACCCAAGGTCGAATCCGGTGCCGTGGTTGAGAACGTGCAGCCTGACATCGAACAGGCTCAGGGTCTGGCCGCGGGATTTTTCAGAGACGTTGGTGTGGGTGATGCCGTAGCCGTCGGCGACGTAGACGGCGCCGCGTCCCATCACGGTGAACCGGCGATCAGGCTCGAGGACGACGCCGGTGTCCTCGTCGATGCCGATGCCCAGCACGCCGGGGTTTTCGGCAATCGCCCCAATCAGACGCTCGATGCGGGCGCGCTGCGCGAAGTGCTGATCGATGATCAGCTCCGCCACCAGGCCCAACCCGCGCGTCATGTAAAAGGCGCCGTCAACCTTGTGGGTCGGCTCTTCCAGCCCCCGCGCGACCAGCATCGCCTCGCCCATCGCTGAAGCGCCGGCGGACGTGCCGGCGATCAGCATGCCGCGCTTGAAGCGATCGCGCAGCTTATCGAACAGCGGCGTGCCCCCAAGCTTGGTCGCAATCTTGACTTGATCGCCGCCCGTAAAGAACACCGCCGCCGCATCGTCGAGTATGGCGCTCGGATCGGCGTCGACGAGCTCTTCACGATCCTGGACAGCGAGATGTCTGAGCGCCGTGACGCCGAGATCGCGAAACACCCGATGGTAGCGCTCCCACTGGGCGTCCGGCACCTCGCTGGCGAGCGTGGCCACCACGAGGGGCCCGCCGCCGGCGCGACGCACCACTTCAGTCAGAATCAGCCGCGCGCCTTCCTTGTCTTCGCTACCGCCGATCAGAATCACCGTGCCATGCGTCGGACGTCGACGCTCGACGGTCATTGCCCGGCGGCCTCCTGCTGCTGTTCTTCCTTGTGCTGTTCTTCCTTGTGCTGTTTTTCCCGTTGCTGGCGCTGCTGATCCTGCGCGCGCTGCTTCGCCTTGGGCGGCGGCGCGATCGGCACGCGGTCAACCAGATCGAAGGAGTCCGCGGTGGCCAGCACGTGCAGCATCAAGCCGTGGATGGAGGTCGTGTCGCCCGCGTCTTCGGCAACGTCGGTGTAGAGGACGTTGCGGCCGTCGATCACGTAGACGGCCCCGGTTCCCAGCACCTGGAACTTGCGATGGCCGTCGAACGCGACGGCGGTGTCCTCGTCGATGCCGATCCCGAGCAGCCGCGGATTCTGCGCGACTGCGCCGAGGAGGCGGCCGATCCGGCCACGTTCGGCGAAGTGTTGGTCGATGATCACGCCAGGAATGAAGCCGAGCCCCGGCGCCATGCGGAGCGACTCGCCGCTGGTATGCGACTCGCCGCCGTTGCCGGCGACGAGCATCGTCTCGCTCATGACCGCCGCGCCAGACGAGGTCCCCGCGATGGTCGCTCCGGCCGAATACCGCTTCCGGATGGCCTCGCACAGCGGCGTCCCGCCGAACAGGCTGGTGATCTTCAGCTGATCGCCGCCGGCAAAGAACAGCACGTTGGCGCCCTCGACGACCTCCAGTTGCGGTGTTGCGATCAATTCGTCTCGGGTGCGCGCATCCAGATGCTCGACACGCTTGACCCCGATCGAGCGGAACACATTTCGGTACTGCTCCCACTGCTCGCGCGGCTCGTTGCTCGCGAACGTGGCGATGACGAGTTTCCCGCGCCCGACGCGTGACGCCACTTCTTCGAGAATCGGCTTATGGCCGTCCTTGGTCTCGTTGCCGCCGATGATGATCAGCGACCCCTTCGGGTGCTGGGGCACGCCCTGCAGCGGCGGCACGTGCGAGTCGAGCGTCGGTGGAACGCGGCGCTTAGGCGTGCGCGGGCGCGGGCGCGGTTTTTTTGCCATTGATACTGAAGCTCCTGTCACTGTCGTCGAGCCACGCGTCGCGAACGGCGACGCGGCCGTCCTTCATCAGGACCCGGCCGCGGGCGACCACCGCCCGCAATTCGAGGGAATCACGTGTCAGCACGGCCAGGTCGGCGTCGGCGCCAACGGCGATGCGGCCCTTGCACGCTAACTTCAATACGCGCGCCGTGTTCGACGTGACCATCGGCAGTACCCGATCGAGCGGCATGCGAAGGTCCCTGACGCACTGCCGCACCTGATCGAGCAATGCGACGGGGCTCGTGATCGACGCGTCCGAGGACGCCGTCAGTCGATCCAGTACGCCGTCATGGTCCATGAAGTAGCGAAGCCACCTGCTCAGGTCGCGCTCGACCACGTCGACGTCGATCGTCACCCCGCGTTTGGTCAGTTCGACCGCTTCCCGCATCAGCGGCTCACGCCGCTCGACGTGCGTGGGGTAGAGCAGTTCCGGATCGATGTGGCAGTCGTCCAACAGTCGCCGCAGCGGCGCGAGGCCGCTGGGCTCGTCGCCGACGTGAAAATGCGTCACGCCAGCCTTGCCGGACAGCCTGCCGCCGTTGGCGGCATCGCGGACCAGGCGTGACAGCTCGGCGATCGTCGGGTCCGTGGAACGACAGTCCGAGATCGCAACCTCCCCGGCGCCGATCACTTCGGCGACGAACATCAGGTCGGTGCGGACGGATCCCGTCAGGGTCGTCGGCGGAACGTTGTAACCGCCCGTATAGATGAATGCGGTGACACCGTCGGCCTGCAGCGCTTTGGCGCGCGCCAGCAACGCCGGCATCGTTCGAGTGGTCGTATCGACGCCCAGACAACCAACCACCGTCGTGATGCCGGCCTCGACGATCTCGCCGATCCGCACTTCCGGGGTCTGCGTGTTGTAGCCCCGTTCGCCGCTGCCCCCAATCAGATGTTGATGCGGATCGATCAGACCGGGAATCACCACACACCCCGACGCGTCAATGCGGTCGATGGCAATCCCCGTCGCGTCGAGCGCCGCTGCGTTGACCGCGCCGACCACAGCGATTCGGCCACCGCACGACACGATATCGGCGCGTCCGGCCGGTGCCGGCGTCAGCAGCTCTCCGCCTGAGATCAGCGTCAGCATCGGCCTTACGCAGCAGGCTGCTTCGCGACCGCGCGCCGTGGCGGCTGAAACGCCGCAGCCGTGGCACCGTGTCCCTGCAACCGCTGGATGACGCCGGCCACGTCGTCGGCGAGGATGATCGCGATCGCGCCGGCGGTCAGCCGCTGTACGGCGGCATCGACCGACTCCAGCTCGTTCAACACCACGTCAACGGGCAGCGACGGTGACTCTTCGGCCAGCACGCGGCGCATGATCTCGGCGACATCGCCGCGCGCCCGTCCCCGCGGATCGTCGTCCTCCCGAAGGATCAATCGATCGACACCGGAGGCCGCGCGTGCCGCCGCCCTGATCAGGTCGTCGCGGCGATCCCCGGGCACGCCGAGGACGACCGTGATCGCGTCGCAATCCCACTTCGCCACCGTGTCGCACAGTGCCTTGATCGCCGCGGGGTTGTGCCCGTAGTCGACGATGACATGGCCGCCGCCGATGCTGAACGTGTTCAGGCGGCCGGGATTGTGCGCCCGCAGATCGAAGGAAACCAACGCGCGAACCACGGCCTCGCGCGGCATCCCCGCACTGAGCGCGCCCGCCGCCGCGGCCAGCACGTTGGCGACCTGGAAGTTCGCGGTCCCCGACAGCGTGCTCGGCAACAAGTCGATCTGCGTCAGCCGTGTGATGCCACCCGCACCCTGTTCCTCGATCCAGCCGCCGTTGGCAACGTAGGCCGTGCCGCCGCGCAACACGTGCTGTCGCACCACGGGGTTGAGCGCCGACTGCGAGAAGTACACGACCGACTTCGGCACCGCGGTCACACGCGGGTGCGTCGCAAACGCCGTGACCTGCTCGTCATCCGCGTTCAGGACGAGCGTGCCACCTTCGCGGACGCGCTCGGCGACCAGCCGTTTGATCCGCGCGATGTCTTCGATGTTTTCGATGCCGTCCTGGCCGACGTGATCGAGCTGGATGTTGGTGATGACGGCGACGTCGGCCCAGTCATACCCGAGACCGGACTTGATGATCCCGCCGCGGGCCGTTTCGAGCACCGCGATGTCCACGGACGAATCCGACAGCACCACATTCGCCGACCAGGGTCCGGTGAGGTCGCCTTCCGCAACCGCATCAGGACCGATCCAGATGCCATCCGTGGTGGTCATGCCGACCCGGTATCCAGTCTCGCGCGCCGCATGCGCGATCATCCGGGTCACCGTGGTCTTGCCGTTCGTGCCGGTGATGGCGATGACGGGAATACGCGTCGCGGCTCCGTCCGGATACAACATGTCGACGATCGCTGCGCCGACATCACGGGGTTCGCCTTCGGCGGGATGATGATGCATGCGAATGCCCGGCGCGGCATTCAACTCGACGATTCCGCCGCTCGCGAACGGCTGCTCGATGTCAGGAACCACCAGATCGACACCGCACACGTCGAGCCCGATGGCGCGCACGGCGCGCTCACACAGGCTGCGCACGCTGGCATGCACGCGATCCGTCACATCGCGCGCTTCCCCGCCCGTCGACAGGTTCGCGCTTTCACGCAGCAACACCAGTTCGCCCGCCTCTGGCACGTCGTCCAGCACCCGTCCCTGGCGCTTGAGAATCGCGAGCACCAGCGGATCGGTATGGATCTTGGTCATCGGCTTCTCGTGGCCGTTGCCGCGGCGCGGATCATGATTCGCGACATCGATCAACTGACGGATGGTTAGCCGGCCATCGCCTCGGACATGCGCCGGGATGCGTTGCGCGGCCGCCACCATGCGGCCGTTGACGATGACGACGCGATAGTCGTTGCCGGTCAGCATCTGTTCGACAATCACGCGGCGGGATACCGCGGCGGCGAGCTGAAAGGCTTCTCGGACCTGGTCCGGAGTTCGCAAGTTGAGCGACACGCCTTTGCCTTGGTTGCTGTCCAGCGGTTTGGTCACGACCGGCGGTGCCAGTTCCGTCAACGCCTCGATGGCTTCGTCGACGGTGCTGACGACGCGCCCGTCGGGTACGGGCAGTCCGACTTCGCGAAGCACGCGCTTGGTTTCGTGTTTGTTCCCCGCCAGATCGACCGCGATGATGCTGGTGCGATCGGTCATCGTTGCCTCGACATGACGGATCGCACGCCCGGTCCCAAGACGGATGCGGCTGTCGTCGTTGACGCGGGTCCACGCAATCCCGCGCGCGGTCGCAGCCTCGACGATGGCCTTGGTGCTGGGTCCGAGCGAGGTCCGGTCGACGATTGACCGGGCTTCCTCGAGCCGCGCCTCGAGCGGATACGGTTCGTCGCGCACCAAGGCATCCACCAGCCCGACGGCAGTTTCGAGGAGGTGCTTCATGCCGGCCTCAGACTGGTATTCCACGGCGACGAGGTAGCGGCCAGGCAATTCGGTCGAGACCGTCTTGCCGCGGGTCGTCGAAATGCCAACGGCATCGGTCAACTCGAGCGCCACGTGCTCGACGATGTGTCCAAAATAGGTTCCCTCGCGTAATCGACGAATGAACCCTCCGGGTTTCCCCGAAGCGCAGTGATGGTCGTGCAGACCGGGCAGTAATACGAGGAGTCGATCGATGAAGTCGGGCAGCTCGCAGCTGTCCACAGCGTAGAGGTTACCCAGATCGAGTTCCATCGCCAGCATCGGGCGGTGGCTGTAGATATTTGGACCCGCGAGGGTCCGGATGCGATGAATGTTCATGGCGCGGCGTCGGGAGATTCCCTCGTTGGGTGGTTACGCGTTTTCTGCAGACCGTTGGTGCAAGCGCCGTTCCCATATTTGACTGGGCACTTGCCGCCGACCGCAGAGAATTCCCTGAGGGTGAGCGAGTGGTACTTTGCGCAACAGGCAGGTCTGCCCTACTGGCCGACACCGAAGACGCGGGACCAGAAGCCGCGCTTCTGGCCCTCTTGCGGTGGTTCCGCGCGCACGGCGCGGATCCCGCCACGCGGACGCTCGATCCACGATGGCTTCTGGCCCTTGGTCGCTTCCTTCATGAAGCGCGTCCACATCGGCACGGCAAGCTCCGCGGCGTAGCCGTTGCGGCGAATCGTCTGCGGCTGATCGAAGCCAGTCCAGACGCCCGCGACTAGCGACGGCGTGAAGCCGATGAACCACGCATCGCGATAATCGTTCGTGGTGCCGGTCTTGCCCGCCGCCGGCAGGCGGAAGCCGGCCTGGCGGACGCCATAGGCCGTGCCGTAATCGATCACGCCGCGCAGCATGTCCGCCATCAGGTACGCAGTCGACGGTCGAATCGCCTGCCACGACTCGGCTTTGTGCTCCCACAACAGCAGTCCATCGTGATCGACGACCTTGCGAATCAACGTCGGCTTGTAGACGGTGCCATAGGCGGCAAAGGCTCCGTAGGCGGCGGTGATTTGCATCAATGTCACCTCCCCCGATCCGAGAGCGACCGACGGCACGACGGGCAGCTTGTCGAACCCAAACTGACTCGCGGTCTTGACGGCTCGGCGCAGGCCTACCGACCGTAGTAACTGGACCGACGCTCGGTTCCTCGAAATGCGCACCGCGTCAAGGAGCGT